>VBCS01000020.1 GCA_005888955.1 Betaproteobacteria bacterium | reverse complement strand
CGCCGTCGGTGCTGCTCATCGTCTATGGCGCCGTCGCGGGCGTTTCGGTAGTCCAGCTCTACGCCGGCGCGTTCCTGCCCGGCTTCATGCTCGCGGGACTCTACATCGGCTACATCATCGTGCTCGCCAAGTGGAAGCCTCATCTCATGCCGCCGCTGGCGCAGAGCGAGCGGCGCGTGGAGCTTCCGACCTTCGCACAAAGGCTCGCCAAGCATGGCAGCAACGCGCTGATCGGCCTCACGCGCGCTGTTACCGGGGACCCCGGCGCCGGCGTCGCAAAGCAGACCGCCCTTGGCCAGTTGTTCGTCTCGTTGCTACCGGCGCTGTTCATCGCCGCGGTGCTGGCCGTCACGTATCGCCTGGCGACCGCGCCGGAAGTTCAGGCCAGCACGGCGGGGTTGATCCAGGCCGGAGGTCTCGTCGCGGCGCCCGCATCGGAAAGAGAACTGTCGACGGAGTTGATCGGCCAGCCGGCAGCCGAGGAAAAGGAGTCGACTGGCAAGGAAGCTGCGCCTGAAGCAACGAAGCAAGCTGCGCCCCCTGAGGCAAAAACCGAGACGAGCGCGAAGGAGCCGCCGGTCGCGTCGCGCGCCGCGGAAAAGAAGACCCAGGAAACCACCGCAACGGCCGAGGAACGGCTGCCCGTGCCTCTCTGGCTGTGGATTGCGATCGCCGTAGCCATCGTTATTGTCGCGGTGATCTATTGGCTCTGGAGCTGGGAGCGGCTCGAGGTGTTCAAGATGCTCCTCACCTCGTTCTTTCCGCTGGCGCTCCTGATCATCGCGGTGCTCGGTTCGATCGTGTTCGGGTTGTCAACGCCCTCCGAGGCGGCGGCGGTGGGCGCATTCGGCGGGTTCATCCTTGCCGGGATCTATCGCTTCGTCGATCACTGGCGCCGGGCGCGACCCGCGGGTCCGAGTGCCGCCGTCGTGTGGGAGACGCTGAAGGAGCTGGGGACCATCATCAAAGAATCATCCTTCCTTACAGCGAAGACGAGCGCGATGGTCTGCTGGCTGTTTGTCGGCTCCGGTATTTTCTCGGCCGCATTCGCGCTGCTCGGCGGGCAGGAGGTCGTCGAGAAGTGGGTTTTGTCGCTCGACATGACGCCGGTGCAGTTCATGATTCTGGCGCAGTTCATCATCTTCATCCTCGGCTGGCCGCTGGAATGGACGGAAATCATCATCATCTTCATGCCGATCTTCCTGCCGCTCCTGCCGCACTTCCACATCGATCCCCTGTTCTTCGGCCTGCTGGTAGCGCTCAATCTCCAGACGGCGTTCCTATCGCCGCCGGTGGCGATGGCGGCGTTCTATCTCAAAGGCGTGTCGCCTCCGCACGTGACGTTGAACCAGATCTTCGCTGGCATGATGCCGTTCATGGGCATCCAACTGATCGCGCTGGCCCTGCTGTACGTGTTCCCCGCGATCGGTCTCTGGATACCGCACATGCTCTACAAGTAGGCGGTTGCACACGGCGCAACTCCGGGAGTAACCTGCACCCGTAAGGCATCACGCGTGCACGGGCGAGGAGAAGACGATGCTGGTCAGCGAAATCCTCCGGATCAAGGGTAATGCCCTGTTTACGACGCCGCCGAACGGCACGGTGCTCGAGGCGATCAAGGTGATGGCGCAGCACGATATTGGCTCGCTGGTGGTGATGGACCACGGGCAGATGGCGGGCATGCTGACGTTCGCGGAGGTGCTTGAGGCGCTGGCACAGCGCCAAGGTCAGCTCGGCGATCTCAAGGTTAGCGAGATCTACGTGCGCGACCCGTTGATCGCGACTCCCCATCTCGACGTGATGGAGTTGCGCCGCTCAATGGTCGAGCGGCACCAGCGTTATGTTCCGGTGCAGGAAGGCGCGACGCTGCTCGGCGTCATCTCCTTCCATGACGTCGCCAAGGCGGTCTACGAAGAACAGAGCTTCGAGAACCGCATGCTCAAGAGCTACATCAAGAGCTGGCCCGACGAAGAAGGCCAATAAGGCCGGGTGCGAATAAATTCGCACCTACAACGTCGAGCCCGCGCACCGGTTTTCGTAGGGCCGAATTCATTCGGCCAGCGCCGCGTGCGAATTAGTAGCACCTACGGCGCTCCCAGCAGAAAAATCGCCGGCCGCTTGGCCAGCGATGGCCGCGGGACGTCGCGCCACGCCGCGATCGTTCGGCTTTCTACCTGTTCCGCAGGCAACGTCAGGTCGACGGCGATACAGAAGCGCAACTCCGGACGGCACGCCAAGAGAATCGCGTCGACGAGCGCGTCGTTGCGGTACGGCGTCTCGATGAAAAGCTGCGTGGCTCCGGTGCGCGCGATCGCCTGATCGAGCGCGCGGAGCGCGGTGGTGCGCGGTCCGGGTTTTGCCGGCACGTAACCGTGGAATGCAAAGGACTGCCCGTTCATTCCCGACGCCATCAACGCCAGCAGCACCGCGGAAGGCCCTACCAGTGGCACAACAGGAATGCCGGCCTTATGCGCGGCGGCAACGAGTACTGCTCCCGGGTCGGCGACGCCGGGACAGCCCGCATCCGAGATCAAGCCGAGATCGTGGCCGCTGAGCGCTGGCGCAAGCAGCTCCATCACCCGGTCGGCCCGCGTATGTTCGTTGAGCTCGCCCAGAGCGATCGACTGCAGCGCCCGGTCCGGCGAGAGCGTCTTGAGGAACTGCCGCGCTGCCTTGGGCGTCTCGACGACAAAGTGCGCCAGGCCGCGTGCGATATCGATCGTGCGCTGGGGCAGGACGGCCTCGGGCGGCACGACCCCGAGCAGGCTGGGAATGACGTAGAGTCGTCCCGGCGGCACGCGCGAGCGTTGCGGCGTGTTCATGCGGTTAGGCTCCTTACAGCGGCCGCACGCCCTCCGCCGCAAGCAGGTCGATCAGGCGGATCAGAGGCAGGCCGATCAAGGCCGTCGGATCATCGCTGGCGATGCGCGTGAACAGCGCGATCCCGAGCCCTTCCGACTTGACCGAGCCGGCGCAGTCGAAAGGCTGTTCTCGGTCGAGGTATGCCTGGAGCGCGGCGTCTTCGAGATGGCGAAAGCTGCTGACGACGTCGACCAGCGCGTTCCGGCATACGCCGGTGCGCGCATTGAGCAGCGCCACTGCGGTATGAAAGATGACCGTATGCCCACGCATCGTCTGAAGAAGCTCGAGGGCGTGGCCGGAATCGCGCGGCTTGCCCACGGGCTCGCCGCGAAATTCGGCCACCTGGTCGGAACCGATGATCAGGGCGTCGGGCTGCTTGAGCGCGACCGCGCGCGCCTTTGCCTCCGCCAGCCGGATTGCCGTTTCCGCGGGCCGCTCGCCCGGTCGCGGCGTCTCGTCGATCTCCGGCGCAACGACCGTGAAAGGCAGTCCGAGGCGTTGCAGCAGGGCCTGTCGATGGCGCGAGCTCGAGGCGAGAATCAATGCGGGAATCACCGGCGAAGTCATTGTTTTCACGGTTTTCTTTGACAGTACGCGGCCTCCGGGCTATTATGCTATGTTTGCTTCGATTGCGCTTAAGCGTCGCAGTTGACAAGGCGCGCCCAATCGAGCCGGCCCGGCAATGACGGCACGGAAAAATGACGGTGAAACGGAGTGCAGGGTCGACGGGTGCGGGACGCTTCGATGCGCTCGACTTGGCGGCGCGCGGCGAAGTGCTCGCCGGGGAGATCGATATATCGCGGCGCCCACGCGTCGTCGACCGGCTGGCTCCGAATACGACTTCGGCGCCAATCGCCTGGCAGATCGCCGGGGCGCGCGACGCGCTCGGTCGCCCGATGCTGGCGGTGAGCGTCGAGGGCGATCTGCCGCAGGAGTGCCAACGCTGCCTGCAGCCCTTCGATGCGCCCATTTCGCAGCGCTCGGAGCTGCTCCTGGCACGGAACGATGCCGAGCTCGAGCGCTTGGACGCCGAGGAAGCGGAAGTCCTGCTGGCGGCGGCGCCGCTCGACGCGATGACGCTGGTCGAAGACGAGATCCTGCTGTGGTTGCCGTTCGCGCCGCGGCATCCCGAAGGGCAGTGTCCGGCGGAGGTCGCAGCAACCTCCGGATCCGAGGGGGTGCAGGCGGTGCAAGCAACGAGTTCCCCGTTCGCGCGCCTTGCGGCACTGCGAAAGGGGACCGATAGGAATACTTGAGGAGCAATACGACATGGCTGTCCAGCAGAACAAGAAATCGGCGTCGAAGCGCGGCATGCACCGCGCTCACGACTTTCTGACCAACCCGCCGCTCGGCGTCGAGCCGGTGAGCGGGGAGGTGCACCTGCGCCACCACATCAGTCCCAGCGGCTACTATCGAGGCAAGAAGGTCGTCAAGACCAAGGCCGACGCGTAGCCCATTCCGTCACGCCGGGAACGTTCGCTTCCGGCAAAATCGGACGCAAGCCTTCCGCATCGGGGTCGCTACCGCCTGATTCGATGCAGGTAACCATTGCCGTAGACGCGATGGGTGGCGATCACGGCCCTCCGGTCACGGTCGCGGCGTCGCTGCGGTTTCTCGACGAAACGCCCGATGCGCGCATCGTGCTCGTCGGGAACGAAGACGCCATCCGGAAAGCGCTTGCCGCCACGCACACCGCAGCCGCCGAGCGCGTGAGCGTGCGGCCCGCGACCGAAATCGTCGCCATGCACGAGCCTCCCGCCGACGCGCTGCGCCGAAAGAAGGATTCTTCGATGCGCGTCGCAATCAATCTCGTGAAGGACGGCGCGGCGCAAGCCTGTGTCTCGGCCGGCAACACCGGCGCGCTGATGGCGATCTCGCGTTTCGTGCTCAAGACACTACCTGGCATCGACCGGCCGGCGATCGCTTCGCAACTGCCGACGCGCAAAGGCGTCACGACGGCGCTCGATCTCGGCGCGAACGTCAACTGCACACCGGAGCAGCTGCTGCAATTCGCGGTGATGGGCAGCGCGCTGGTCGCCGCCGTCGAAGGCGTCGAGCGTCCGCGCGTGGGCCTGCTTAACATCGGCGAGGAAGACATCAAGGGCAACGAGGTGGTCAAGCGGGCGGCGGAGCTGCTCAAGGTCTCTGGGCTCAATTTTTACGGCAACGTCGAAGGCACCGACATCTACAAGGGCACGACCGACGTGATCGTCTGCGATGGTTTTGTCGGCAACGTTGCGCTGAAGACCTCGGAAGGGCTCGCCCTGATGCTCGCCGATTTTCTGCGTGAAGAGTTCACTCGCAACGTGCTTCGCAGGGTCCTCGCTTTGTTTGCCCTTCCGGTTCTCAACGCCTTCAAGCGCCGCGTCGACCCGCGGCGCTACAACGGCGCGACGCTGATCGGGCTCAAGGCGGTGGTGATCAAGAGCCATGGCTCCGCGGACGCGCTCGCGTTTCGCTACGCATTGAAGAAAGCGTACGCCGAAGTGACGCACGGTGTGCTCGCGCGGATCACCCAGCGGCTTGCGGCTACGCCGGTGCCCGCCGCGAGCGCGGTGGCGGTCACCCCGGTGAATTTCGGCGATGCATAGCCGCATCGTCGGCACGGGCAGCTATCTGCCGGCGCAGGTGATGAGCAATGCCGAGTTGGCGCAGCGCGTCGACACCAGCGACGAATGGATACGCACTCGCACCGGCATCCGCCAGCGCCACCTTGCGGCGCCCGACGAAAAGACCAGCGACCTCGCGCTCGCCGCCGCGCGCGAAGCGTTGACCGCAGCGGGCCTCGCCCCTGCAGCGGTCGACATGATCGTGCTGGCGACGACGACGCCGGACATGGTTTTCCCTTCGACGGCGTGCATCCTGCAGGACAAGCTCGGCACGCGAAACGGTCCGGCCTTCGACGTGCAGGCGGTGTGCAGCGGCTTTGTCTACGCGCTGGGTTTGGCCGACCTGATGGTCAAGAGCGGGCAGGCGAGGAATGCGCTCGTCGTCGGCGCGGAAATCTATTCGCGCATTCTCGACTGGAACGACCGCGGCACCTGCGTGCTGTTCGGCGACGGCGCCGGCGCAGTGGTGCTCGCGCCCGCGAGCGAACCCGGCATCCTGTCGACCCACCTGCACGCCGACGGCCACTATCGGGACATCCTCGCTGTGCCCGGAACGGTCGCGCACGGCGAGGTGAGCGGAACACCGCTCCTGACGATGGAGGGCAACACGGTGTTCAAGTTTGCGGTCAAGGTGCTCGCGGAAGTCGCCCACGAAGCCTTGGCGGCCAACGGACTGACGACCGCCGCGATCGACTGGCTGATACCGCACCAGGCCAATATCCGTATCATGGACGCGACGGCGAAAAAGCTGCACGTGCCGCTCGAGAGGATGGTGACGACGGTGGACCGGCATGCAAACACGTCCGCGGCGTCGATACCGCTGGCGCTCGACCTCGCGGTGCGCGACGGACGCATCCGCTCCGGGCAGCACGTCATGCTGCTCGGCGTCGGCGGCGGATTTACGTGGGGATCGGTGTTGTTGCGATGGTGAGCCAACGATGAAGCTCGCACTGGTGTTTCCCGGACAGGGGTCGCAATCGGTAGGGATGATGAACCGCTACGACACCTTTCCCGTCGTTCGCGACACCTTTGCCGAGGCGTCGACCGCCCTCGGCGAAGATCTCTGGGCGCTGGTCGACAAGGGCCCCGACGAGTTGCTCAACCAGACCGTGAATACGCAACCGGCGATGCTCGCTGCCGATATCGCGGTGTATCGCGCGTGGCGCGCCGCAGGCGGCGGCGCACCCGCCGTTCTCGCGGGTCACAGCCTGGGCGAGTATGCCGCGCTCGTCGCCGCGGGCGCGCTCGCGTTCACCGCGGCCGTGCCGCTGGTGCGCTTTCGCGCTCAGTCGATGCAGGACGCCGTGCCGGCAGGCGTCGGCGCGATGGCCGCTGTGATGGGCCTCGACGATGCCGGTATCGCCGACGCGTGCCGCGAGGCCGCGCAGGGTCAGGCGGTCGAACCGGTCAATTTCAACGCGCCCGACCAGATCGTCATCGCGGGGCATCGCGAGGCGGTCGAGCGCGCGGCCGCGGCGGCCAAGGCGCGCGGCGCCAAGCGCGCGGTGATGCTGCCGGTCAGCGCACCGTTTCACAGCCTGTTGATGAAGCCCGCCGCCGAGCAGCTTGCCGCGTACCTCGCCAACGTCGCCGTCGACCCGCCCACCGTGCCGGTCTTGCACAATGTCAATGCATCGATCGCGCCGACGCCGGACGCAATCCGCGCGGCGCTGGCGGCTCAAGCGGCAAGCCCCGTGCGCTGGGTCGAAACGATCCGCGTACTTGCGGCACAAGGCGTGACGCATATCATCGAGTGCGGTCCGGGCAAGGTCTTGACCGGGTTGACCAAGCGTATCGTGCCCAACGTCGTCGCCCTGCCGTTGCACGACGGCGAAGCCATCGCCGCGGCGATTGCGGCCACTGCCTAGGAGCCTGGGTGCAGGCAATGCTCGACGGACAGACCGCGCTTGTCACAGGCGCCTCGCGAGGCATCGGCAAGGCGATCGCGCTCGCCCTCTCAGGTGCCGGCGCCAGCGTGGCCGGCACCGCGACGACCGATGATGGCGCTGCGGCGATTGCGACGTATCTGAAGGACGCGGGTCATCGCGGCGAAGGCATTCGTCTGGACGTGACCGACGGTGCGGCGGTCGAACCTGCCGTGAGCGGAGTCGCACAGCGCCTCGGCGATATCTCGATCCTGGTCAATAATGCCGGCATCACCCGCGACAATCTCCTGCTGCGCATGAAGGACGAGGAATGGGATGCGATCATGGACACCAATCTCAAGGCGGCTTACCGGCTGTCGAAGGCCGTCGTGCGCGGCATGATGAAAGCGCGTTACGGTCGTATCATCAATATCGGCTCGGTAGTCGGCGTCAGTGGCAACGCCGGGCAGACGAATTACGCGGCGGCGAAGGCGGCGTTGATCGGATTTACCAAATCGCTGGCGCAGGAGCTGGGCAGCCGCAACATCAGCGTCAACTGTGTCGCGCCAGGTTTCATCGACACCGACATGACGCGCGTGCTGACCGGGGCGCAGCGCGAAGCGCTGATCGAGCGCATACCCCTCGGGCGGCTCGGCCTGCCGGCCGAGGTTGCACATGCAGTCGCTTTTCTCGCCTCGCGCGAGGCAGGCTATATCACCGGTGCGACGCTGCACGTCAATGGTGGGATGTACATGGCGTAGCCGAGGAGTGCCCACGCACGCCGATCTGGTAAAATTGCCGACTCGCATCACCTGGGATCCCCTTGGGGAGGAAAAACGCATGGAAAACGTGGAGCAACGAGTCAAGAAAATCGTCGCCGAGCAACTTGGCGTGAACGAGGCCGAGATCAAGAACGAATCGTCATTCGTCGACGACCTCGGCGCTGACTCGCTGGATACGGTCGAGCTGGTCATGGCGCTCGAGGAAGAGTTCGAGACCGAGATCCCCGACGAAGAGGCCGAGAAGATCACGACGGTACAGCAGGCCGTCGACTACATCAATTCGCACCAGAAGAAGTAATCCGACAGTTGCCGGGCGGCGCACTGCTCGGCCTCATTGCTTCGCGACGCCGCCGCGCGACCACGCTGCGCATCCTGTTTCGCCACTCCGTAGGTTTCCTAAACCGCCATGGCCAAGCGTCGCGTCGTCGTCACCGGAATGGGTGTCATCTCGCCGGTCGGGGTCGGCTTGGCCGCGGCGTGGGAGAACATCCTCGCTTGCCGCTCAGGCATTACGGGCATCACGCGCTTCGACGCGGCGGCATTTAGCTCGCGGATCGCCGGCGAAGTTAAGGATTTCGACGTCACCAAGCATCTCTCCGGCAAGGAAGCGCGGCGCTACGACACCTTCATCCATTACGGGCTGGTCGCGTCGATGGAGGCGATCAAGGACGCCGGGCTCGAAGCTTACACGGGCGACCTCACGCGGGTGGGCGTTTGCATCGGCTCCGGCATCGGCGGCTTGCCGTTGATCGAGGCTACGGCCAAAGCCTATTTCGAGGGCGGTCCGCGCAAGATCTCGCCGTTCTTCGTGCCGGGCTCGATCATCAACATGATCTCGGGCCTGGTATCGATCCACTACGGCTATCAGGGCCCGAACCTCGCGACGGTGACGGCGTGCTCGACAGCCAACCACAGCTTCGGCGAAGCAGCGCGACTGATCGAATATGGCGACGCGGACGCGATGGTGGCCGGGGGCGCGGAGGCGACGGTGAGCCCGCTGGGCATCGGCGGGTTCTGCGCCGCGCGGGCGCTGTCGACCCGCAACGACGATCCCGCCACCGCGAGCCGGCCCTGGGACGTCGACCGCGACGGCTTCGTGCTCGGTGAAGGGGCGGGCATTCTGGTGCTCGAGGCGCTGGAGCACGCGAAAGCGCGCGGTGCAAGAATCTACTGTGAGCTGGCAGGCTACGGCATGTCGGCCGATGCGCATCACATCACCGCGCCGCCCGAGGACGGAATCGGCGCCGCGCGCAGCATGACGAACGCCTTGAAGAACAGTGCGCTCAACACGACCGACATCGACTACATCAACGCGCACGGCACGTCGACGCCGCTCGGCGACCTGGCCGAATGTATCGCGGTCAAGCGCTGCTTCGGCCAGCACGCAGCGAAGCTCGCCGTGTCGTCGACCAAGTCGATGACCGGCCATCTGCTCGGCGCGGCGGCGGCCATCGAAGCGGTCTTCACGGTGCTTGCTCTGCGCGACCAGGTCGCACCGCCCACGGCCAATCTGTTCCACCAGGATCCGCGCTGCGACCTCGATTTCGTTGCCAACGCGGCACGCCGCATGCCGATCCGCGCCGCACTGTCCAACTCCTTCGGCTTCGGCGGGACCAACGCGACCATCGCGTTCCGCGCGCTGTGACTCGGGATTGGGGCACGCGCGCATGGCGCTGATCGTCCAGAAGTACGGTGGCACCTCGGTCGGCAGCACGGACCGGATCAGGAGCGTCGCGCGCCGGGTGGCCCGCTTCCACCGCGAAGGCCATCAACTCGTCGTCGTCGTCTCCGCGATGAGTGGCGAGACCAACCGCCTGCTCGCACTGGCGAAGGAAATCGCGCCCGATCCCGATCCGCGCGAACTGGACGTGATCGCCGCCACCGGCGAACAGGTGACGATCGGCCTGCTCGCGATCGCGCTGCACGAGCTGGGGCTGAAGGCGAAGAGCTACACCGGCGGGCAGGTGCGCGTGCTGACCGACAGCGCATTCACCAAGGCTCGCATTCTCGACATCAACGTCGAGCCGCTGCACAAGGACCTCGCCGCCGGCGCTATCGTCATCGTCGCCGGATTCCAGGGCGTGGACGCCGACGGGAACATCACCACGCTCGGGCGCGGCGGATCCGACACCTCCGGCGTCGCGCTGGCGGCCGCGCTGGGCGCCAGCGAGTGCCAGATCTACACCGACGTCGACGGAGTCTACACGACCGATCCGCGCATCGTGCCCGAGGCGCGGCGGCTCGACCGGATCACCTTCGAGGAAATGCTCGAGATGGCGAGCCTCGGCTCGAAGGTGCTACAGATCCGCTCGGTGGAATTCGCCGGGAAGTACAAGATCAAGATGCGCGTGCTGTCCTCGTTTGACGATCCGGAGAGCACTGCGACGGGCACCTTGATCACCTACGAGGAAGACGAGACCATGGAGCAGGCGATCATTTCCGGCATCGCGTTCAACCGCGACGAAGCCAAGATCTCGCTGATGGGGGTCGAGGACCGCCCGGGCGTCGCGTACGCGATTCTGGGCCCGGTGGCGGCGGCGAACATCGACGTGGACATGATCGTGCAGAACATCGGCGCATCCGGCCACACCGACTTTTCGTTCACGGTGCATCGCAGCGAGTACCAGAAGGCGCTCGAAGTCCTCTCCCGGGAGAAGGGCAAGGGCTTCACGGCCCGCGAGATCATCAGCGACAACAAGATCTGCAAGGTATCGCTGGTCGGCATTGGCATGCGCTCGCACGTCGGCATCGCGGCCAAGATGTTCAAGGCGCTGGCCGACGAAGGCATCAACATCCAGATGATCTCGACCTCCGAGATCAAGACCTCGGTCGTCATCGATGAGAAGTATCTCGAACTCGCGGTCCGGCAACTCCACCGCGTGTTCGAGCTGGATCAGTCGCCGCAGGCCGTGTGGACGCGTAACACGCGGATTTCTGAGGCGTTTGTCTGGACCGACCGCCACGAGGGCGGGTAAAATCGCCCAGGGCGCCGTGGCGAAGCGCACGGCGGCCCCAAGCGCGATAGCGCGAGGGATGCGCGCATCACTTTAACGTGAGACGCGCACAATCCCTGCCGCAATTGCGCTGTGCTGAAAGTTGTGTGATATGGAATCGGAGAGATGGCCGAGTGGTCGAAGGCACTCCCCTGCTAAGGGAGCATACGGGCCAAAACCTGTATCGAGGGTTCGAATCCCTCTCTCTCCGCCAGAAAAATGCCTCCGCGTGGGGCATTTTTTGTGGCAAACGGACGGGGCGAGAACCCTCTGCTCGCTGAGTGCCGCGAACAGTGGGCCGGTCCGGCCAGCTCCGCGTTGATGGCAAATACTGCCGGTCGCAGTAGAATCTTCCGGGAAAGCTCAGTTCCTACTCGATGGTCCTGCTGCGATGTCGACCCCAAGGGCGCGCTCGCTAACAGGTCCAGGAGGCCCGTTTCGAAGGCCGCGACAACACTAAATAAGGGAATCCAGCATGCGCGTCCATCGCTCGGTTGGTGTTGCAATCCTGCTGTTAACTCTGGCAGCGTGTAGCTCGCGTCTGAATCAGGAGAATTTCGACAAGGTCCGCGATGGCATGTCGCAAAAGGAAGTGCGGGAAATCTTAGGCGACCCGGTGGATGCTGGAAGGACAACAAGACCACCATCACCGTGCACTTCTTGAACGACAAGGTAATAAGCAAGCACATGTCGCAGACTGAAAGAAAGGGGTCGTCACGGAAGGACGAGGGTTGATCCTAGTCGACCCAGGGCCCTCGAGTATCTGGAGAATCGGAGAAGACGGCAAAACCCGGTGACCACGCCGTCATCGACAAGTTATGGAGGAAATTCGATCATGAAACGCGCGCATTCCCTGCAAGGATTTCTCATAGCGCTGCTCCTGGGTGCCTTCTCGCTTGTGGCCCAGGCCTGGGATCGAGGCACCGCAGTCACCTTCGCCACGCTGCCACCCGGCACCGCGCACCCCGAGGGCATTGCGGCAGACGGGCAGGGCAACCTTTACGTCGCGGATTTCGACGTGAGCGGCGAGACGGCGGTGGGCAACGTCATCGTCTTCGACCGCGCGGGCCGGCTGCTGCGCAAGTTCGACATCGCCGGATCGAGCGCTTTGCTCCTGGGGATTGCCTTCCATCCGCAGACGCAGGCGCTGCTCGTCATCGACTTCGGCAATAGAAATGTGCTCAAGATCGATCCGCAGAACGGCACGCCGACGCTGTTCACCTCGATCCCCGATGCGTCGGCGGGACCGAATGCACTTGCATTCGACCCCGACGGGAATGTCTACATCTCCGATTCGTTCGGCGGCAAGATATGGCGCACCGATCCCGCGGGGAGCCCTGTTGCTACGCTCTGGATCGCCGATCCGTTGCTCGCTACGAGCGGCGTCCCTCCGTTCGGTGCCAACGGCCTTGCCTTCAACAAGGCCGCCTCAGACTTATTCGTGGCAAACACCGGCAACGACACCATTGTCAAGATCCCGTTCGGTCCAGGCGGTGCGCCGGGAACGCCCGAGGTCTTCATCAACAGCATTAACGGCGCCGACGGATTGCTCATCGACGACGCGGACAACCTCTGGGTCGCGGCGAATCAATCGGACGAGATCGTAGTGCTCGACAGCTCCGGACTTGTCATTGCCAAGCTCGGAGACTTCGGCGGCATCGACGCGCACGGATCGCCCATCGGTTTGTTGTTTCCGGCCAGCCTCGTCATCAGCAACGGGTTCGTTTATGTGACGAACTTGTCGCTCGACCTGCGCCTATTCGGCTTGGCGCAGACCACGAATTCGCAGTGGTCGGCACAAGTCACCCGGCACACGATTGCGCGGATGCGGGCGCAGATTCCGCCGGTGCGCGGCTTCTAGCCGGCGGTTGAGAGAAACCTGCTAAAGGGGGCGTGCGGGCCACTACCTGTATTCGAAGGTTCGAATTCGTCTCTCTCCGCTGGACTCAAGCGCGCCGGTACGGGCCCTTCGTTTTTTTGCGTACGACAGAACGACATCGTCTGTCTCGCCATCGCGCCGATGCTGATCAGCGGCTGCGAAAAGCGCCGCCTCATCACCGCGGTATGGCTCGCGTTGCACCTGCCGCGGGCGGCGTCACCATGACCGGGCAGGGCGTCGGCGAGCGGCGGTCTGATATAATTCGTGCTACGCGCCCGTAGCTCAGTTGGATTAGAGCACCTGGCTACGAACCAGGGGGTCGTGGGTTCAAGTCCTGCCGGGCGCGCCAAGACAATCAAGGGGTTGCAGCGAAAGTTGCGACCCCTTGTTTTGTTTGCCGGACTTTGCACGTAAGTCCCCGACTTTTCACGCGACCGACGCAACAGCGGCGCCGAAGATATCCGCACGGCTGCGCGGGTCACAGGGCCAGTGCGCCGTGCGGCGCTTGACACGCACTGGCGCCATCCCTACAATCAATCCTGATTGAACGTTCAGTCAGGAAATAGACTACCGCATGTCGGCCAGATCGCAGGACAAGAGAAACACGATCCTTTCGCATTCCGAAGAGCTGTTCGCCAACTTCGGCCTGCATGGCGTATCGATTCGCGACATAGCAGACGCGGCAGGCGTACCGCCGGCGCTCGTGCTGTACCACTTTTCCACCAAGGACAACCTGTACCAGGAAGTGTTCGAGAGCCGCGCCCGCGACCTCAATACCTCGCGCGAAAAGGCCCTGCGGTCGCTTGCGGAGGGTCCTGGCCAACCGGAGATAGAGGAGGTACTGCATGCGCTGGCGCGGCCGTGGTTCCGTGTCCGCAAGGTGCGCGGTGGAGTGTCGTACGCGAGGTTGATCGCGCGCGAGGTCAGCGACCCGGACGAGGCATCGCGCGGGATCATCGCCAAGACAATGGACCCGATCGCCAAGCGCTTCTTCCAGGCGCTCATCCGCGCCATGCCAGACGCGGATCCCAGCGACGTGCACTGGGCGGGCCACTATTTCATTGCCGCGCTCATGATGATGATGGCGAACACCGGCCGCATCCAGCGCCTGTCCGGCAAGTACTGCAGAGCCGGCCGTTCCAGCGAACAGCAGATCGTCAATTTCTTCGCGACCGCACTGCGTGGCGCGGCAGCGAAGAAGCGCGGCAAAGCGGCGCGCGAGGGCGCGAGCAGGCGCAATCACTCCGAACGGAGGATCGCGGCAGATGAAACGGTATAACAGCCTATAGGGTCGCTTCGCGCCAGCGCGTGCGAGGGAAGAACACTTATCAGGAGGAAGGAAATGATGAAGCTGATTCGAAGGGTCTCGGTGTGTGCGGCAGGCTTCGCGGCGCTTGCGCTGATGGTCACTTCCGTACAAGCCCCAACGCAGTCCGGGCCCATCAAGTTCGGAGGGTTGGCCTTCATAACGGGGAAATTCAGCTCCTATGGCCAGGACATTGAAAAGGGCATGCGATTGGCCGTGAAGCAGATCAA
>VBCS01000197.1 GCA_005888955.1 Betaproteobacteria bacterium | reverse complement strand
AAATTCACCGCGCCGCTGACCGGCATCACGGCCGCCGTCGTCGGCGTGATCGTCAATCTCGCGGTCTTCTTCGCCGTCCACCTATTGTGGCCGGCGGGCGTACACGAACGCTTCGACGTCGTCTCGGCGCTGATCGGCGTTGCCGCGGGAGTGGCGCTGTTCCGCTACAAAGTCGGCGTCATACCGGTGATCCTGGCCTGTGCCGGCGCGGGATTGGCGCTGACGCTTGCGCGTGGAATGCTGTAACCGTTTCGCAGTTCCCGGGCATCCCCCGGGTCAAGTCCGGGTCAGCCCAGGCTACTCGCTGCACTTATCGGTGCGAGGAGAGCAACAGCGGTTTCGCAGGCGCGATGGGGGCCGGTGCGGTCGCCGCCGCCGGCTCCGCATCGGTGGCCCTCGTCTCGCGCTCCGCGCGGGCGATGTGGCACGCAAGATTCCACCACGCAACGGGCGCAAGCACCGCGCCAAGCAAGCCCAATACGAGCACGGCGGTGGGCCGGGCCTCGTTCGGACCGGTCAGGAGCAGTTTCGCGGCCACTGCAAACAGCGACATCCCTACAAACGCGGCCAGCAGCCATAGCTGCGCTGCGAAAAGCGTCCACGTAAACCGCGGCGGCCGCGAATCGAGCGGCTGCCCGTCGAGCGCAGACGTGCGAAAGATGTGATTGCTATCTCCGTTCATCGTGTGGCCTTGCGTCAGTCAGTAGTAACGACTGCCGACCGAGCGCTCGAGCCGGCGGAGGCGCTCCTCGAGCTCGAAGATGTCCTGCGCGCCGGCGAGATACGCCTCGCGATCGCGCATCTGCTGCCGCCAGAACCAGCGGTCGATGCGCTCGAAGATTCCACCGGACCGGGTCTTCGTGGACCGTGCCGGCTGATTTTCCGGCCCGCCCTCGCGGCGCAGTGGATCGAATATCAACGCATGGGTCAGCCTCGCCCATGCACCGGTGAGACCCGGTTCGTCCCAGAGAAAGTTTGTGGCTTTCATGTGCACTCCACGGAGCGCTGCAGCGAATAGCCAACGCGCTCGATGTTGCCTCCGTTGCCAAATTTATGGGCGCGCGCGTACCAAGTCCAATCGTATTTCCGGAAGGTCGCGATCGGATTTGCTGATCGCGCGAAAGATCCAGGGCGAGCTTGAGAGGCCCTGGGCTTTGCACTACGCGCTCAACCCAGCTATGCGCGGAGCGCTACGCTTTCAGATTGATGTCAGCGCCGTGACGCGGACAGCACGCCAGGCACGTCGCGTACGAGGGCCAGCGTGCGCTTGAGCTCGTCGAGCCCGCGCACTTCCAGCGTGAACGCCATGCGTGCCTGAAGGTTCTTCGACAGAGTGTTGACCGCGGTGACGTTGATCTTTTCGCGCGAAAACACTTCGGAGATATCGCGCAGCAGTCCCTGCCGATCCATCGACTCGACGATGACATCGACCGGAAAGACCTCGTCGCGCGGCCGACCCCAATCGGCGGTGATGAGCCGCTCGGGCTGGCGCTCGCGCATGCGCGCGACGTTGCTGCAGCTCTGACGGTGGATCGAGATGCCTTTCCCCCGCGTGACGAAGCCGACGATCGCATCGGGCGGCGCCGGCTTGCAGCAGCGCGCGAGCCCGGTCATCAGCCGATCGACGCCGACGATGAGGATGCCGCTGCCCGCGCCTGCCGCCTTGCTCTCGCGCGCAACGACGCGCTCCTCGACGGCGCCGGCGGGCAATGCCGCGCCCGGTTTGCCGACGGCGCGGATCGCATTCTGCAGCGCGCGCAGGTTGATCTCGGCGCGCGCTACGGCGGCGAAGAAATCCTCGATCTTGGCGTAGCCCGCTTCGGCGGCGACAGCGTCGAGCTTGAGCGCGGTCATGCCGGCGCGCGCGAGCTCACGCTCGACCTGGTCGCGCCCGTGGGCGATCGTCTCTTCGACCTGCTGCGCCTTGAACCATTGCCGCACCTTGGCGCGCGCGCGATGGCTGTGCACGTATCCCAACTCGGGATTGAGCCAGTCGCGCGAGGGCCCGCCCTGCTTGACCGCGACGATCTCCACCCGCTGCCCGCTGGACAACACGTGATTGAGCGGCACCATTACGCCGTCGACCTTCGCGCCGCGGCAGCGGTGTCCCAGACTCGTGTGTACCGCATAGGCGAAGTCGACCGGTGTCGCGCCGCGCGGCAGATCGACCACCTTGCCCTGCGGCGTCAGCACGTAGATCGTGTCGGTGAACAGGCTCGACTTGAACTGCTGCAGCCATTCACCCGCGTCGGCGACCGCGTCCTTCCAGTCGAGCACCTGCCGCAGCCAGGCGATCTTCTCCTCATAGCCGGGATCGCGGCGGCCGACGTGCGCGCCTTCCTTGTAGCGCCAGTGCGCGGCGACGCCGTGCTCCGACTGTCGGTGCATGTCGAAGGTGCGAATCTGCACTTCCAGAGGCTTGTCCTCGGGTCCGATCACGGCGGTGTGCAGCGAGCGGTAGTTGTTCGCCTTTGGCTTGGCGATGTAGTCGTCGAACTCGCGCGGCACCGGCGACCAGAGGTTGTGGACGACGCCGAGCGCGGCGTAGCAGTCCTTCACCTCGTCGACCAGAATGCGCACCGCCCGGATGTCGTAGAGCGATTCGATCCCCCTCTGCTTGCGGCGCATCTTGTTCCAGATGCTGTAGATGTGCTTGGCGCGCCCGCTCACCTCGGCTTTCACGCCGGCGGCGGCCAGCTCGCGCTTGAGCGTCGCCTGAACGTTCTCGATGTAATGCTGGCGGTCGAGGCGCCGCTCGTCGAGCAGGCCCGCGATGCGCTGATAGGCTTCGGGCTCGAGTGCGCGCAGGGAAAGATCCTCGAGTTCCCACTTGAGCTGCCATACGCCCAGCCGATTGGCCAGAGGCGCGAAGAGATCGAGCGTCTCGCGCGCCGCCTGGGCGCGGGCGTCGGCCGGCGTATCGTCACTGCCGACCAGGAAGCGCAGCGCCTGCGTGCGCTCGGCAAGCTTGATCAGGACGACGCGGATGTCCTCGACCATCGCCAGCAGCATCTTGCGCAGATTCTCCGCCTGCAGGTCGTGATCCTCCCTGGCGGCGCTGCCGGGCGCGGCACGAATCGCGCCCATGCGCGCCGCGCCGACGACGATCTGTGCGACCTCGGCGCCGACGGATTCCGCGAGCGCCGGCGCGTCGAAGCCGGGCGCGAACGGTGCGCCGAGCAAGATGGCGGCGCGCACCGAGTCGGCGTCGAGCTTGAGCGCGGCGACGATGCCTGCCGTGCCGAGCGAGCGATCGAGCCACGGCTCGCCATCGGCCGTGCGCAGCCCTGTATAGCGAACGAGCGCCGAGTCCAGCGCCTTGCCGATCGCGGCGCGCTCGGCAGGTGCGTACGCGGCGGCGACGTGGTCGATCCACGCGGCGAACGCTTTCGCGTCCGCGGCCGCCAGCGAGCCTGGAGAAGGGACGTGAACGATGGCAACCATGCGGGCGATTATACTGGCGCGCCGAATGAATTCGGCCCTACGAACAGCGCGGGAGTGGGCAATGATTTCGTAGGTGCGAATTCATTCGCACGCGACGCGACATGAGACGAAGCGATCGAATGAATTCGGCTACGTTGCGGCCTTGGCCACCGCTTCGGCGAGGTCTCGAGCGCAGCGCTCGGCAGCGGCGGCTTCGCGCGCCTCGACCATGACACGCAGCACCGGTTCGGTGCCGGACGGCCGCAGCAGCACGCGGCCGCCACCGTCGAGCGCGACGATCGCCGCGCGCTCGGCGCTGCGGATCGCATCGCTCGCGCGCCAGTCGAAGCCGCGCCGCACCGGAACGTTGATCAGGCGCTGCGGAAACAGCGGCGCGTCCGCGGTCGCCGCGGCGAGCGTCGCGTCCTGCTCGCGCAGCGCGCGCAGCACGGCAAGCGCGGCGACAATCGCATCCCCGGTGGTGTGCTTGTCGAGGCAGATGATGTGGCCCGAGTTCTCGCCGCCGAGGATCCAACCCTTCTCCTGCATCTTCTCCAGCACGTAGCGGTCGCCGACGGGCGTGCGCTCCAGCGGAATTCCGCGCCGGGCCAACGCCTGCTCGAAGCCGAGATTGCTCATCTGCGTGCCGACCACGCCGCCCGCCATCGCGCCGCGCCGCCAGTAGTCGAGCGCGATGACGTACAGGAGCTGATCGCCGTCATAGCAGCGGCCTTCCGCATCGACCATGATCAGGCGATCGCCGTCGCCGTCGAGCGCGAGACCCAGGTCCGCGCCGTGCTCGACGACGGCGGCCTGGAGAAATCGCGGATGCATCGCGCCGACGCCGGCGTTGATGTTCATGCCATCCGGCTCGCTGCCAATCGCGATCACCTCCGCACCCAGCTCGTGGAACACGGGCGGCGCGACGTGATACGCGGCACCGTGCGCGCAATCGATGACGAGCTTCAGACCCTTGAGATCGAGCTCGTTCGGGTACGTGCTCTTGCAGAACTCGACGTAGCGGCCGGCGGCATCGTTGACGCGGAACGCCTTGCCCAGCTCCTGCGACGGCACGCAGGCGATCGGCTCGCCCATCCCGCGCTCGATCGCCTGCTCGACCGCGTCGGGGAGCTTGGTACCGGAGGCCGAAAAGAACTTGATGCCGTTGTCTTCGAATGGGTTGTGCGATGCGCTGATCACGACGCCCGCGGACAAGCGCAGCGCGCGCGTGAGATACGCGACCGCGGGCGTGGGTAGCGGCCCGGAGAGATACACGTCGACGCCGGCCGCGGATAGTCCGGCTTCGAGCGCAGCTTCCAGTAAATAGCCGGAGATCCGCGTGTCCTTCCCAATCAGGACTGCCGGCGTTTCGCCAGGCTTTCCCGCAGACTCGGACGCGAGCACGCGGCCCGCGGCGTAGCCGAGCTTGAGCACGAGCTCGGGCGTGATCGGCGGCTCACCCACGCGGCCACGCACACCGTCGGTGCCGAAGTAATTCTTGCTCATGGCTGTTTTCTCTGTCGCACGTCACTGGATTCCCGCTTGCGCGGGAATGACGTCACATCCGGTGCCCAGACAGTTCCTTTCACTGGATTCCCGCTTGCGCGGGAATGTCGACAAATTCAACCGCTTTGCAACGCGCACCATACCTTGAGCGCGTCGACCATCTCGCGCACGTCGTGGGCGCGCACGATTTTCGCGCCGCGCGCGACCGCAGCCAATGCCGCCGCGATGCTGCCCGCCGTGCGCTCGCCGACGTCGCGGCCGGTGAGCGCGCCGATGGTCGACTTGCGCGACAATCCGACCACCACCGGATAGCCCAGCGCGACGATCTCGGAGAGCCGACGCAGCAAAGTGAGATTATGTTCCACCGTCTTGCCAAAGCCAAAGCCCGGATCGACGACGATGCGTTCGCGGACGATACCGGCGGCCTCGCACGCGCCGGCACAGTCGGCCAGAAACTGTTTCACTTCGTAGACCACATCTCCGTACACCGCGCTTTGCTGCATGGTCGCCGGCTCGCCTTGCATGTGCATGAGGCACACCGCGACCGGCGTTTCCGCGCCGGCGACCGCTTCCAGCGCGCCGGGCGAGCGCAGGGCGGATACGTCGTTGATCATCGCCGCGCCGGCGGCGATCGCCGCGCGCATCACCGCGGGCTTGCGCGTGTCGGCGCTGACGGGAACGCCGAGCACGGCGATTTTCTCGACCAGAGGGACGACGCGCTGGAGCTCTTCGCGCTCTGGCGTCGGCGCCGCGCCGGGCCGCGTCGATTCGGCGCCGACGTCGATGATATCGGCGCCATCTTCGATCATTCTGCGGGCATGGTCGAGCGCGGCGGAGGGATCGAGAAAGCGGCCGCCATCAGAAAACGAATCGGACGTGACGTTGAGGTCGCCCATGACGAGCGGGCGGTCGAGGGAAAGGCGATGACGCCCGAGGGTCAGGACGTGTAGGGCCGAATTCATTCGGCCGCGTCCGGTCGTGATGCGTCGCGTGCGAATGAATCCGCGCCCACGAGGAGCAGGGTACGCCGCGTGCGAATGAATTCGCACCTACCGGCTAGGCTACGCCGTGTGCGAATGAATTCGCACCTACGCCGGCGTGGCGGCAGGTTTCGCGTCCGGTCCCGCGTCCGGCCCGAAGGTAGGATTGGCCGGCGTCGACGTCGGCTTCGGGGGCCGCGGCAGGCGGCCCTGCATGACGTCCTCGATCTGGTCGGTGTCGAGGGTTTCCCATTCGAGGAGCGCCTGCGCCATCGCCTCGACCTTGGCCCGATTGTCCTCGATCAACTTGCGCGCCAGCGCGTATTGCTCGTCGATGATGCGCTTGATCTCCTGGTCGACCTTCTGCATGGTCGCCTCGGAGACGTTCTTCTGCGTGGTGATCGAGCGGCCGAGGAAGACCTCGCCCTCGTTTTCCGCATAGACCATCGGCCCCATCGTGTCGGACATGCCGTAGCGCGTGACCATGTCGCGCGCCATCGCGGTGGCGCGCTCGAAGTCGTTACCGGCGCCGGTGGTCATCTGGTGCATGAAGATCTCCTCGGCGATGCGGCCGCCGAAGAGCACCGCGATCCGCTGCAGCAGATAGTCGCGATCGAACGAATAGCGATCCTGCTCGGGCAGCTGCATGGTCACGCCGAGCGCGCGTCCGCGCGGAATGATCGTGACCTTGTGCACCGGATCGGACTTGGGCAGGAGCTTCGCCACGACGGTATGGCCGGACTCGTGGTACGCGGTGTTTTTCTTCTCCTCTTCGGACATGACCATCGATTTGCGCTCGGCGCCCATCATGATCTTGTCCTTGGCCATCTCGAAATCGTCCATGTCGACCAGACGCTTGCTCTTGCGCGCGGCGAAGAGCGCCGCCTCGTTGACCAGGTTGGCGAGATCGGCGCCGGAGAA
>VBCS01000192.1 GCA_005888955.1 Betaproteobacteria bacterium | reverse complement strand
TTCTTGAAATGCGAATAGACGGCGACCGCCACGGTCTTCTTGGCGTCTTCCTGACCGATCACGTACTGGTCGAGATAGCTCACGATGGAGCTCGGCTTGATACTCTTGTCGGGCACGGCGATGTTCCGGTCCATGGAATCGCCTATGATACCGATCCAACCCGTTCGCGGTTGCAATTACCCAGCGGCACGCCTAAGAAACCTAATAGCATGGCTGGACCGACGCGCGAATTCTGGCAACAGCGCTTTGTGGCGAACGAGATGCCGTGGGATCGCGGCGCCGCGAGCCCCCAGCTCGCAACCTGGCTCGCTTCGGGCGCGCTCGCGCCCTGCCGCATACTCGTGCCCGGTTGCGGCGGGGGATATGAAGTCGTCGCGCTCGCCCGCGCCGGCTTCGATGTCACGGCGCTCGACTACGCACCGGCGGCAATCACCTCTACGCGGGAACGTCTCGCGCAGGCGAACGTACGGGCGACGCTGGTTCAAGCCGACGCGCTCGAATGGCAGTCCGTCGCGCCCTTCGACGCCGTCTACGAACAGACTTGCCTGTGCGCATTGCATCCCGATCATTGGCGCGTCTATGCCGAACGGCTCGACGCCTGGCTTGCGCCCGGCGGACGGCTCTACGCGCTATGGATGCAGGTCCTCCGCGCCGGCGCGGCGGAGGGGCTCGTCGAGGGCCCGCCATACCACTGCGACATCAATGCGATGCGCGCGCTCTTTCCAGTCCCATGTTGGGAATGGCCACCGCCGCCCTACCCGCGCGTGCCGCATCCGCGCGGCTGGGTGGAGCTCGCGGTAGTGCTCACGCATCGCAATCAGGGTTTCTGATGGCCAGCCTGCCGGTCACAAGGTAGTATTTGATCCAGACACCTGGATCGTGCCGGAGGAGAAAGGCGATGACGACCACTGCACATCCGCACCACGCCCACAGCATCGGCGCCACGGATACGCGGCGGCGCATCTGGGCGATCGTCGGCGGCTCGTCCGGGAATCTGGTCGAGTGGTACGACTTCTACGTCTACTCGTTCACGGCGCTCTATTTTGCGTCCGAATTCTTTCCAGCGGGCGATCAGACGACGCAGCTCCTGAATGCGGCGGGCGTGTTTGCCGCCGGCTTCCTGATGCGGCCGATCGGCAGCTGGTTCTTCGGCCGCCTCGCCGACACGCACGGCCGGCGCATGTCGATGATGATCGCGGTCATCATGATGTGCGGGGGGTCGTGCATGCTGGCCGTGCTGCCGACCTATGCCAGCATCGGCGTGGCGGCGCCTGCGCTGCTTTTGCTCGCGCGGCTGCTGCAGGGGCTTTCGGTTGGCGGCGAGTACGGCACGAGCGCGACGTACATGAGCGAAGTCGCGGTCCACCGCCATCGCGGCTTCTTCGCGTCGTTCCAGTACGTGACGCTGATCGGCGGTCAGTTGCTGGCTGTGCTGGTGTTGGTGATCATGCAGCAGTATCTGACCAACGCCGAGCTCAAGGCCTGGGGCTGGCGCATTCCCTTCGCGATCGGCGCGCTCGCCGCGGTCGTCGCGTTCTTCCTCCGCCGCTCGCTCGCCGAGACGACGTCGGACGCGGTTCGACACCAGAAGGACGCGGGAACGATCCGGGGCGTATTGCGCTATCCGCGCTCGTTTTTTACCGTGCTCGGATTCACCGCGGGGGGATCGCTCATCTTCTACACGTTCACGACGTATATGCAGAAGTACCTAGTCAACACGGCCGGCATGGACGCCAAGACCGCGAGCAGGGTCATGACCGCGGTGCTGTTCTGCTACATGCTGCTGCAGCCGGTGTTCGGTGCGCTCTCGGACAAGATCGGCCGCCGCAATTCGATGCTGTGCTTCGGCGTGTTCACGGTGCTCGCCACCGTGCCTATCCTGAGCGCACTCGCGCACGTCAGCGACGCCTACGCTGCGTTCGGCCTGGTGATTCTCGCGCTGGCGGGCGTGAGCTTCTACACCTCGATCAGCGGGCTGGTGAAGGCGGAGCTTTTTCCGATGCACGTGCGCGCGCTCGGCGTCGGGCTTTCCTACGCCATCGCCAACGCGATCTTCGGCGGTAGCGCGGAATACGTCGCGCTCTGGTTCAAGTCGATCGGCTACGAGTCGATTTTCTTCTGGTACGTGACGGTCATGTGCGGCATCGCACTCGTCGCGGCCATTACCATGCCGGATACGCGACGGCAGGGGCATATGACGGAAGACGAGACAAAACTCATGGAGGTGTGAGAGCGGAGCGCGGGCGTCGATCATCATCAGGGCACGCTTGCGCCGGGTTCAAAACGCTAAGGAGACTCATGATGGGAAACGAAAACAACTACAGCGGATCGTGTTTTTGCGGGGCCGTCCAATTCACCGTGACCGGAGAGCCCGTCGCCATGGGGTACTGCCACTGCGACTCGTGCCGACGCTGGTCCGCGGGCCCGGTGAATGCCTTCACGCTTTGGAAGCCCGACGCCGTACGTGTCACCCGTGGCGCGGAAAACATCGGCACGTATAACAAGACCAAATCGAGCTATCGCAAGTGGTGCAAGCTCTGCGGCGGGCATATTTTCACCGAGCATCCCGGGATGGGACTCACCGATGTATACGCCGCGGTCATTCCGGATTTGCCGTTCAAGCCGGGCGTGCATGTGCACTATCAGGAATCGGTCCTGCCTATCAAGGACGGCGTGGCGAAGCAGAAGGACGTGCCCAAGGAAATGGGCGGGTCGGGCGCCAGCGTTGCCGAATAGCGCAACTTTCGCCGGAAGGAGTAGCCCGCATGCCGAAATTCGATGCCCAGAAAGTCATCGACGTAATGAACCGCATCCTCGAGGCCGAATTGGCGGGCGTCGTGCGCTATACCCACTATTCGTTCCTCGTCTTCGGATTCGGCCGCATTCCGATCGTTTCCTGGTTGCGCGGGCAGGCGAACGAATCGCTCCTGCACGCGCATCAGGTCGGCGAATGGATCACGACGCTGGGCGCCTATCCGTCTCTGGCGATCGGGCCGTTGCTCGATTCGCACCAGCACGACATCGCGGCGATGCTGCGCGAATCGTTGGAATCCGAAGGCGCGGCGCTGAGTCTGTATCGGGAACTGCTGGAGCTCGTCCAGGGCCGCTTCGTCGCGCTGGAAGAATTCGCGCGGCAGATGATCCATGCCGAGGAGCTGCACGCCGCGGAAGTGGACAAGATGCTGCGCAAGCCCGGCGAGCTCGCGTCATTCGCGCCCCGGCAGGGTTAAGGAACCTAGCGTCGCAAGCCAAGGAGGAGCGTTGGCTGTGCACGATCTCCTGCCCGCGTGGCCGCTGCTTTCCGCCTTTTTGGTCGCGAGCCTGATCCTTGCCGTCACGCCCGGGCCGGCCGTGTTCTACATCGTGACGCGCAGCGTCGCCCAAGGCCGGCGCTGCGGCCTCGCTTCGGTCGCGGGCGTAGCGCTGGGTAATCTCGGCAACGCGATCGGCGCATCGCTCGGTCTGGCAGTGCTCTTCGCCGTGTCATCGGTCGCGTTCACCGTCGTCAAGTACGCCGGCGCGCTGTATCTCGTCTATCTCGGGGTGCAGGCCATGCGCGCGCCTCGGTCCGACGGCGATATTCCGGCTGCCAGGCCTGGACCGCTGCGGCAGGTTTTTCGCGACGGATTCATCGTCCGATCATGCAGAGCATCCTGCTCGGGTCGCTCTTCGTCGCCATCGCCGCGGTCACCGACACGGCATACGCCGTTGCCGCGGGCGCCGTCGCTCCCGCGCTCGGCAGCGCGCGCGGCATCCGCGCACTGGGTCGCTATCTCACCGGCGGCGCGTTCATCGGCCTGGCGCTGTTCACCGCGCTTGCGGAAAAGCGCGGGGGTTCGTAGGGCCGAATTCATTCGGCCGGCGGCGTTTCCCCGTGGGGCGCGCCCTCGGCGGCGACAAGCCGCGTTGAAATCGACAACTCGGCGTGCAGCGTGCGATGCACGGGGCACTTGTCGGCGATCGCCAGGAGCTTCGCGCGCATCGCCTCGTCGAGTACGCCTTCCAGCTCGATCACGCGCTCGATGCGATCGATCCGGCCCTCCTTGGTTTCGCATTCGCTGCAGTCGCTGGCGTGGATCTTGTTGTGGCGGAGATTGACGCGGACGCGTTCGAGCGTAGAGGCGCACGGTCATCGCGGTGCACGCGCCGAGCGCCGCAGTCAATAGATCGTAGGGCGTGGGCCCGCTGTCCTCGCCGCCCACCGAGGTCGGCTCGTCGGCGAGCAACCGGTGCGGACCGATCGCGATCTCCTGCTGGAACTTGCCGGTCCGGGTCTCGCGCACGAATACCGTGTCGCGCGGGCCGTCGACCGAGCGAGCGTCGGTGGCGCGAACCGGCAAATAGCGGCTCGCCCACGCCGCCAGGACCGCGCCGACATACTTCGCGTCCGCACGCCGGGTCAGCAGGTGATCCGCATCGTCCAGCGAGACGAAGCTCTTCGGATGCCTTGCCGCGAGAAAGATTGTCG
>VBCS01000191.1 GCA_005888955.1 Betaproteobacteria bacterium | reverse complement strand
GACCTGAGCACACTCGCGTCAAGCAGGGAGCAGCCACACCATGGACCAGCCGCCATTTTTCGGTGCCGGTTTTGGCACCGCCTGGAATGCATTGTTTTGGGTCATTCGGGCAATTGCAATCGTCGCCGCCGCATACTTCGTGTACCAAGCCGCTATTCGCCGCAAGCGCGCCGCCCTGAACATCGGACCGAATTGGTGGGTGCTCTTTACCCTTGACGGCGGTGTCTGGACGCTTCTGGTCTATTGGTTGATGGAGCACTCCACCCTGTCCGTTCACCGCGACAGTGACGCTTCCTAACCTCGAGCTCAATCCTGACTCGCGAAGGGAATCAACGATCGTATGAACGACGAGAAAATCACGGTTCGCGTGACCACGACGGGACAGACCCTGGACGTCGTCGTTCTGAGCAAGCGCGCCGATATGATCGAAATCGTCCTCGGTGAAGGCATCCACAGCGTGCGGTGCCGATTAACGCCCACTCGCACCGGCGCAGCCTATGTGGGCAATGCAATGGGGCGCGAGATCGTCTACGAACGGGGACGCGATCAAGTCAACGCCGATCTCGAACGGGTGAATGTGGCAGTGCCCAAATTCAAGCGACGCTGATCGAAAGGGTAGCGTCGTTCGTTAATCCATGTTCGGCACCCACGACTTCCTGCTGTTTGTGGCCGCTGGTGTGCTGCTGAATATCACACCGGGCCCCGATATGTTGTACATCATTGGACGCAGCTCGTCACAGGGCTGGCGAGCCGGTGCCGCTGCCGCACTGGGCATCGGCGCCGGATGCGTCGTCCACATCGTGGCCGCTGCGCTCGGGCTGTCCGCTGTGCTCGCCGCTTCCGCGACCGCATTCACGATTTTGAAGATCATCGGTGCCGCGTATCTCGTGTACGTGGGCGTCTCCCTCATTCGCTCCTCGCGTTCCTCGCCTCGGGCAAGGCGCGCGGTTGCGTTCGCGCCTGCCACCTTGCGCACGGTATTCGTCCAGGGTTTTCTGACGAACGTGCTGAACCCGAAGGTTGCTCTTTTTTTCCTGGCGTTCTTGCCCCAGTTCATCGACTCGGACGCACCGAGCAAACCGCTTGCCTTTCTCTTCCTCGGGGCGGTTTTCAACTCTAACGGTACGCTTTGGAATCTGCTTGTAGCCTGGTCTGCCGCACGGTTTACGGTCGGCATCGAGCGAACCAAGCTCGTAGCATGGTTCAATCGCTGTATCGGAGGCCTCTTTGTCTATCTCGGCATCCGGCTGGTCTTCGCCAGGCAGGGCTGATACGGCGCTCGTTGCCGCCGGGAATCAGAGGCGGCAAATTTCAATCCATTGGACGCTTCGTCCGAGGTTCGTGCTTACGATTTTTGCCTGGGCGTGCTGCTCGCCCATTGCGCAAGCTGTCGAGCGCTTTGGCGACGCCGAGAATGCGAGCGAGCTTGAACAACGCGCGATTTCCGTGACGGCGGTTCAAAGAGGCCTTCTGTCGCTGGCCGAGGCCGCCTCCGGTGAGGAAGCCTTCGATCTCTATCGAACATACAACGAATCAATCGGCACCTGGCTCCAAGTCGAGTTCCTGCGAACGTCGCTGGACCTCTCGATCGCAGCCACGTCGGCATCCGACGAAGAGAAGTTTCGGAGCGATCTCGGGGACCACGCCAGATTTGCCTTGTGGGAGCTCGACCAGAATATCAGCCATCTCGACGAGAGCATCGCCGAGGTCGAACAGGCGGAACATCTGCGGCTCATTCAGGTTCTCCGTTCCTTGCTTATGCACGCTCGAATCACTGCAAGCCGACTGTCGACCGCCCAAGGCGAGACAGGCCTCTAGGTTTTCGCCGGCACGACTACGGCTCGTTCCTTGCAAACAGAAAGGCTGCGGCTCGAACCGCTCGTCGAGGGTCACGCCGTCGAGATGTTCGCTGCCCTTAGCGATCCGCAGCTCTACCGCTTCATTCCCGAAAAGCCTCCGCTTTCCACTGCCGCCCTGCGTCAGCGCTATCGAACGCTGCAGGGAGGCACGTCCGCTGACGGGTTGCAGCTCTGGTTGAACTGGGCGATACGGATCGTTTCGTCCAATCGATGTGTCGGCTATGTGCAAGCGACCATCCACGCGGGTCGAACCGCGGACTTCGCCTATGTGCTCGCTTCCGCATTCTGGGGTCACGGCATCGCCACGGAGGCGTGTGTCGCGGCGATAGATTTCCTCGAGACCGAGCTCGCGGTACGGTCGCTTTACGCAACCGTCTCCGCCGAGAACCATCGATCCGTGCGACTCCTGGCGCGGCTTGGCTTTGGCGAAGTCGATGCCGCGCGCTATCCCCACGGCAAAGTCGTCGAAGGTGATCGCGTGTTCTCCCTGGCGCTTGATTCGCGGCGGACCCGATGAGCCTACAGAGTGGAATCCGCCGCGAGTGTGCGTGACGGCGCGCGTTGACGAACTCGTATGGCTCTCCCAGAATTGCCACCTCGCCCACGAGAGGAGAACGTCATGGTAGGGCTATCTGCGCTGTGGCTGCCGATCCTGCTGTCCGCGGTCATCGTTTTCGTCGTGAGCTCCATCATCCACGTGGCCACGCCGTGGCACAAGGGCGACTACCTCCAGATGCCCAACGAGGACAAGGTCATGGACGCCCTGCGGCCTTTCGCCCTACCGAAAAGATGAACAAAGGGCCAGTGCTCGTGCTCACCGTGATGCCCAACGGGTCTGTAGCGATGACGAAGAGCCTCGAGCTCTGGTTCCTCTATTCCGCCGTGGTCGGGCTCTTCGCCGCGTATGTGGCGAGCCGCGCGCTGCCCGTCGACGCTCCGTACCCTCGCGTATTTCAGCTCGTCGGAGTCACTGCGTTCGTCGGCTACTCCGTCGCGCTCTGGCAGATGTCGATCTGGTATCGGCGCGCGTGGGGAACGACGATCAGAGCGACGATCGACGGCCTGATCTACGCGCTCCTCACCGCGGGCCTATTCGGCTGGCTGTGGCCGCGTTAGCTCCAGTCATTGTCCCGGAACGCGCCGATTCGGCCGACGCGAGAGCGCTCATCGCCGAGCTCGAACGGGAGCTCGACCCCCACTATCCCGAAGCGAGCCGGCACGGGTACAGCGTCGAGAAACTCCTGCGCGAAGCCGTCGCGTTCTTCGTGACGCGGCATGCCGGCATGCCTGCCGGCTGTGGTGGCGTTCAGTTCTTTGGCGCCGAGTACGGAGAAATCAAGCGCATGTACGTACGGCCCGGATTTCGCAGCCACGGTCTGGGCAGGCTGATGCTGGGCCATCTTGCCGCGCATGTCCGGCAACAGGGGATTTCCCTGTTGCGATTGGAAACGGGGATTTATCAATCCGAAGCCATCGGTTTGTACGAGCGGTTCGGGTTCCGGCGGACCGCGCCGTTCGGGGCCTACCGGGACGATCCGCTGAGCGCCTTTTACGAGATGCGCATCGGCTGAGGACCTCGATTCAAAGCGCGGGTTCCCCCGCACCCGGGCGCACTGCTCACGGTCGCCGGGGGCGTCGCGTCGAGGCTTGCGCATTGACTCCGCGCTGGGCAAGATGGAACATGTCAGATCGTTCCGGTTTTTTTTAGCCGCTTATGACCCGACTTGTGGATCTGTGGAAGCTCCTCCTCCCCTTGCTGGGCTTGTTGGTCGTGATTGCGGCCATCGCAATCGTAATTGTTCGAGTCAGGCGCTCCCGGGCGGCGAATCCACCCGTGCAAGGCTCTGAGCCGGCTGTATCGGAGGAGGATGCGGCCTTTCTCGATTCGTCGCACATCGGCCTGGAGCCGTTCCTGGAGGCGAAGCATCCGACTCGCTTCCGAGCCGACGCGGCGGTAACGGGGAACGATTCTAAGAGCGGGCGCCGATGAAATCGACGGCGCATCTGCGCGCAGGCTAATGCACGAGTTCGTCGACATCGCCGTGTTCTGGGCAGTCGTGCTGGCGGGTATCTGCTTGCTCGCGCGTTTCCCCGAAAGCTGGCTCGGCCGGATCCTTTTCGCCCGCCTCGGGCCGCTGCCAATTCGAGGCGAACTGCGCAGCCGGTATCTACTACGCTGGGGGCTCTTTGGCGGAGGCTGGTTTGTTCAGGCGATCCTGGTGCTCGCCATTGGCGCTGCTGCCCTGCGCCTGCAGCCGGGGCTCGCCGAATCATTGTATTTCCTGGTGTTATGGGCAGTCGTGGTTCCCCTCTTTGCGGCCATCGCGCTATCGGGATCGCTGCTTGCAGTGGGCGCTGCATTGTGGCGACGCTACATCGGGGCCGAGCGCCGCGCCGGCAGCCGCTCGCATGCCGTTCAGGCCTGAGCTTTCGGTAACGCACCGCTCGCATGACCGATGAGTTCGATGTCCGCGCGCTCTCTGACCGAATGCCGGCGCAGTGGAATCAGCGCAATGCCAGCCCTAAACTGCGCTGCGTGACTTGGGCCGCCGCATATCCCTGGCCGTGGAACCGCTTGTCGTCTTGTTCGTGCTGCCGGTAGTCATCGGCATCGTGGCCGAAGCGCTCTTTCGCGATACGACTCGCGCATCGTGCGTCGCGACATTCGCCTCGCCGCTGGTCGTCTATCTCTGCCTCATGTACCGCGACCCGGACGGCACTTGGAATTGGCTCGCCACACTCCTCATCTCGCCCCTGGCGATCGCCTTGGCGCTGGCCGCGGTCATGGTGTGCTTCGGGCGCACGCACGTCCGCAGGCATCCGCACAGGAACGGCGCGTAGCGGCGCTGCGAGCGGCTTGACCACAGCGTGCCTCCCGGCCCGGTCCTTGCGACCTGCGGGGCCGGGAAGCGCTGCCCCCAAGGTAGAATCGCGGCATGGGCACCCGCCTCCTCAAGGTGACGGTCATCCTTCTGTGCTGCGTCAACGCCGTGATGTGGGAGTTCTACACCGAGTCGACGCTCATGGCGCTGTTCTGGGCCGCGACCGCGCTCGGCTTCGTGATCTGGATTGCCGACGACATCCGCCGCGGCTGATCACCGGCAACGTTTGCACCGCGGAGGCCGGAAATGGCTTACTCTATGTTTTGTTTCCAACC
>VBCS01000190.1 GCA_005888955.1 Betaproteobacteria bacterium | reverse complement strand
CCTCTGCGCCTCGACGCCGTGGTGTTCGAGGCCGGCGGCCGGCGCATCGTCGACGGCGTATCGGCGACGCTCGAAGCGGGACTGCGAACGGTAATCGTGGGCCCCAACGGCGCGGGGAAGAGCGTCCTGTTGCGGCTGTGCCACGGCCTGTTGCAGCCGACGTCAGGGAAGATCGCCTGGAATGCGCCGGAAATCCCTGGCGCGCCGCGGCGTCAGGCAATGGTGTTCCAACGACCCGTTCGTCTGCGGCGCTCGGCGCTGGCCAATATTCTCCATGCGCTGAGGGTCGCCGGCATCCCGCCGCGGCAGCGAGAGGCACGCGCACGCGAGGCTTTGCGCAAGGTCGGGCTCGAGGCACTCGCTGCCCACCCGGCGCGAGTACTTTCCGGCGGCGAGCAGCAACGTCTTGCCCTGGCGCGCGTGTGGGCGCTCCGTCCCGAGGTGCTGTTTCTCGATGAACCCGCGGCGAGCCTCGATCCGGGTGCGACGCATGAGATCGAGCGGATCATCGCCGCGATGCATGCCGCCGGCACGAAGATCGTGATGGTTACGCACAACCTCGGCCAGGCGCACCGGCTCGGCGAGGAAATCCTGTTCTTCCATCAGGGCAGGATGCTCGAGCGCGCACCGGCCAGCCGGTTTTTCAGGCAACCCGCATCCGCGGAAGCCGCGCAGTTTCTGGAAGGAGAGTTGCCGTGGTAGCCGCCCGTCGCATCTTTCTCGGGGCTGTTCTCGCGCTGTTTGTTTCGACGCTGCAGGGCCAGGAACGGTTCATCACCGTGGCATCGACTACGTCAACCGAGCAGTCGGGGCTGTTCGACCATCTATTGCCGATTTTCGAAAGACAGACCGGCATCAAGGTCCACGTCGTCGCCCTGGGCACGGGCCAGGCCCTCGATGTCGCGCGGCGGGGCGATGCCGACGTCGTGTTCGTGCACGCCAGGCCTGCCGAAGAGCAATTCCTCGCCGACGGTCACGGCGTCAGGCGTTATCCGGTGATGTACAACGACTTCGTGCTCATCGGCCCGAAGAGCGATCCTGCGCAGATCGGCGGCGGCAAGGACATCGTCGTCGCGCTGAAGAAACTCCAGGCCGCCCGCGCGCCATTCGTATCGCGCGGCGATCGCAGCGGAACGCACATGGCCGAGCTCGCGCTCTGGCACGCCGCCGGAATCGACATCGACAAAGCCAGGGGCGCCTGGTATCGCGACACGGGACAGGGCATGGGTCCGGCGCTCAACACTGCGGCGTCGATGGACGCGTACATCCTCTCCGATCGCGGGACCTGGCTCGCATTCAGGAATCGCCGCGATCTCACGATCCTGGTCGAAGGCGACAAGCGCCTCTTCAACCAGTACGGCGTGATGCTCGTCAATCCGGTAATGCATCCGAGCGTCAAGAAGGCGCTCGGGCAGCAGTTCATCGACTGGATCATCTCTCCGGCGGGCCAGAAAGCGATCGCCGAGTACACGATCAATGGCGAGCAGCTGTTCTACCCCAATGCAGGAGATTCGAATGCGTGAAGGCGCGTAACCCAGGTTGAGCCTACAGGGCGGTACTCGGGGCAACGCCTATGCCTCGCGCACATCCTGGCATTCCCGGATCAAATCCGGGTCAATCCGGTTTGCGAGACCAGGTTTTTTTGAGTTTGCGTATCGTTATATACGCCGGTATATTGCCCAGTCGAATCACTCTGCGGAAGAACCGCCGTGTTCCGAGTAGCCGCCTTCGTCACGCTGCTAGCGCTGTCGATGGCGGCGGCAATGCCCGCTGCGGCCACCGAGGTCACGGTCTTCGCTGCGGCAAGTCTCCGGGAAGCGATGGACGCGCAGGCGAAGAAATTCGAGTCGGTGACGGAGAGCAGGGTCATCGTTGCCTATGGAGGCAGCAATGCGCTCGCCCGGCAGATCGAGGCGGGCGCCCCGGCGGAAGTATTCGTCTCGGCCGACGAAGATTGGATGGACTACCTCGACCGGCGCCGCCTGCTCGTTCCGGGTACGCGCTCGAATCTGCTCTCCAACGAGCTGGTGCTGATCGCGCCCGCGAGCAGCAGCGCAGTTCTTCGGATTGCGCCGGGCATCGGTCTGGCCGCCGCGTTGGGGAATGAAAAGCTGGCAATGGCGAACCCGGACAGCGTGCCCGCGGGCAAGTACGGCAAGAGCGCGCTCGAGAGTCTGGGTGCATGGAAGAGCATCGAGAAGCAGGTCGTGCGCACCGACAACGTGCGCGCCGCGCTCGCGCTGGTCGCGCGCGGCGAAGCCGCGTTCGGCATCGTCTACAAGACCGACGCGCTGGCCGAGAAAAATGTGCGCATCGTGGACGCGTTTCCCACGGCGACGCACGCGCCGATCGTGTATCCGGCCGCGCTCGTGGCGCCGGGTCGATCGCCCGCGGCAAAGGCGCTCCTCGATTTTCTGCGCTCGCGCGCGGCGCGCCCGATCTGGGAGAAATATGGCTTCGCGCCGTTGTGAGGTTGGCTGGTGGCCTTAAGCGCCGACGAGCTCGGCATCATTCTGCTGAGCCTCAAGGTGGCGCTGGTGAGCGTCGCCTTCAGCCTGCCTGTGGCGATCGGTGTCGCGTATGTCCTGGCGCGGTTCGAATTTCCCGGCAAGACGCTGCTTGACGCGGTCGTGCACCTGCCGTTGGTGCTGCCGCCGGTCGTGGTCGGCTTCGCATTGCTCGTCCTGTTCGGGCGTCACGGCCCGATCGGCGCGTGGCTCGAGAGCTGGTTCGGAATCGTCTTCGCCTTTCGCTGGACAGGCGCTGCGCTGGCCGCCGCAATCATGGGTTTCCCGCTCATGGTGCGCGCGATCCGGCTGTCGTTCTCCGCCATCGACCGGCGCCTCGAGACGGTGGCGAGAACGCTGGGCGGCTCGCGCGCCTGGGTGTTTCTCTCCGTGACGCTGCCGCTCGCGCTTCCGGGCCTCGTCACCGGCATCGTCCTTTCCTTCGCGCGGAGCCTAGGCGAGTTCGGGGCGACGATCACCTTCGTGGCGAACATCCCCGGCGAGACGCAGACACTGCCGCTCGCGATCTATACGTACACGCAGACCCCGAGCGGCGATCCCCAGGCGCTGCGCCTGAGCGTGATCGCGGTCATCCTCTCGTTCGTCGCGCTCGTCGCCGCCGAATGGATCGCGCGCCGGAAGACGGCCGTCGTGCGCGGGGCACGATCATGATCGATGTCGACGTCACGCAGATGCTGGGCGACTTCCGGCTCGAGGTTGCATTCCAGGCCGACGCGCCGATCGTCGGCTTGTTCGGCCGCTCGGGCGCGGGCAAGACGAGCCTGGTCAATACGCTGGCCGGGATCGCCCGTCCGCTGCGCGGGCGCATCGTCGTCAACAGCGAGACGCTCTTCGACAGTGAGCGCGGAGTCGATCTCCCGCCCGAACGGCGACGGCTCGGTTACGTCTTCCAGGACGATCTGCTCTTCCCGCATCTTAACGTCGAGGCTAATCTGCTCTACGGATTTCACCGGGCACGGGCGGCGGCACGCGTCATCGAGCCGCAGCACATCATCGACTTGCTCGGCTTGCGGCGATTGCTGCACCGCCTGCCGGACGCGCTCTCGGGCGGCGAGAAACAGCGCGTCGCGATCGGGCGCGCGCTGCTGGCGCAGCCGCGGCTGCTGCTGATGGACGAACCGCTGGCATCGCTCGATGTCGCGCGCCGCGATGAGGTGCTGCGTTACATCGAATTGCTGCGTGACGACCTAGCCATCCCGATCGTCTACGTCAGTCATTCGGTCGCCGAGATCACCCGCCTCGCGGATACGGTCGTCATTCTGTCCGACGGCAAGGCGATCGCGGTAGGCGACGTCGACGAGGTCATGGGGCGGCTCGACCTGCGCCCACAGACGGGCCGCTACGAGGCGGGCGCGGTCATCGACACCGTCGTTGCGGGGCACGATACGGAGTACGGACTGACGACACTGCGATTCGACGGCGGCGAGCTGACCGTGCCGAACGTCGAGGCGCTGGTCGGCGAACGCGTGCGCGTGCGCATTCGCGCCCGCGACGTAGCGCTGGCGCTGACTCGCCCGGTAGGCCTGAGCGTCATCAACGTGCTGCCGGGAACGCTGGTCGCGATCGCCGACCCCGGTGGTCCGATCGTCGAGATCCAGCTTCGCGTCGGCGCGGCGTCCCTCGTAGCGAGGATCACCAAGCGCTCGCGCGTCGATCTCGGGCTCGCCGAGGGCCAGCAGATCTATGCGCTGGTCAAGGCCGTGTCGTTCGATCGCCGCAGCGTAGGGTACGCGTAGCCCGGGATAAGCTGTGCGAATCCCCGGGCTTCGCTGCGCTCAACCCGGGCTACAAACCGGAGCGTCGCATCAATTTCACCAGGCTTCGGAGCTCTCCCGCGGATGCCTTGACGGCGAGCTGTTCGATGCGCCGGTAGTGGGCAATCGCCCGCCGGCCGGTCGCAGTGAGCCGCGTCCCGCCGCCGCGTTTGCCTCCGGCTTCCGCGGCAACGACCGGTTCCTCGAAGCATCGGTTCATCGTGTCGACGAGCAGCCAGGCGCGCCGATAGGACATGCCCAGCTGCCGCGCCGCGGCCGTGATCGATCCCGTCGAGGCGATCGCTTCGAGCAGGTCGACCTTGCCGGGACCCACCGCGATGTCGTCGCCACTCGTAATACGCAGGCGGAACTGAACTCGCGGCGTTGGCTTCACCGCCATCGCCATCATCCTGCTATTCAACCGTCACCGACTTCGCCAGATTCCGCGGTTTGTCCACGTCGGTTCCGCGCATCACCGCGGTGTGATACGCGAGCAATTGCAGCGGAATCGTGTGCACGATTGGCGAGAGCAGCCCGGCGTGCTCGGGCAGCCGCAGCACATGGATGCTCTCACTCGACTGGATGTGGCTATCGGCATCGGCGACCACGTAGAGCTCGCCGCCGCGCGCGCGCACCTCCTGCAGATTGGACTTCAGCTTCTCGAGCAGCGCATCGTTCGGCGCGATCGCCACCACCGGCATGTTCGCGTCGACGAGCGCCAGCGGCCCGTGCTTGAGCTCACCCGCGGGATAGGCCTCGCCGTGGATGTAAGAGATTTCCTTGAGCTTGAGCGCGCCTTCGAGCGCGATCGGGTAATGCAAACCGCGGCCGAGAAAGAGCGCGTCCTGTTTCTTGGTGAACTGCTCGGCCCACGCGATGATCGCCGGCTCCAGCGCCAGTACCGCCTGAATCGCCGCCGGCAGGTGCCGCAAACCCGCGAGCCAGCGTTCTTCCACGTCCGCGCTCAATCGGCCGCGCAGCTTCGCCAGCGTGAGCGTAAGCAGAAACAGCGCCACAAGCTGGGTCGTGAACGCCTTGGTCGATGCGACGCCAATCTCGACGCCCGCGCGGGTCAGGAACGTAAGCTCGGTTTGCCGGACCATCGAGCTGGTCGCGACGTTGCAGATCGCGAGCGTGTGGCGATGCCCGAGCGTCTTCGCGTGCTTGAGCGCGGCGAGCGTATCCGCCGTCTCGCCCGATTGCGAAACGACGACGACCAGCGCGTCGGGATCCGGCACGCTCTCACGGTAGCGGTACTCGCTTGCGATCTCTGCCTGCGCCGGCAACCCGGCAACCGCTTCGAGCCAAAGCCTCGCGACCATCCCCGAGTAATAGCTCGTGCCGCAGGCGAGCACGTGCACGGCGTCGACGTTGGCCAGTGCTTCCGCGGCACTTTCGCCGAATAGCGCCGGCCCGATGCCGCCCACGCTCTCGAGCGTGTCTGCGATCGCCCGCGGCTGCTCGAAGATCTCCTTCTGCATGAAGTGGCGATACGGACCGAGCTCGACCGCGTCGCCCGAAGTCTTCACGGTAACGACCGGCCGCGATACGCGCGCGCCGCTCGCGTCGTAGACCGTGTACGCCTCGCGTGTGACGTCGGCGATGTCGCCCTCCTCCAGATACACGACACGCTTCGTCACGGAGCTCAACGCGCTCGCGTCCGACGCGAGATAATGGTCGTGCTCCGCCACGCCGACCAGCAAAGGGCTGCCGGCGCGCGCGCCCACCATACGGTCGGGCTCGCGCGTGGTAATCGCCGCGATCGCGTAGGCGCCCCGGAATTCCGCGACCGCCTTCTTCACCGCCTCGAGCAGGTCGCCGCGGTAATTGGCATGGATCAGGTGCGCGATGACTTCGGTATCGGTCTGCGTGACGAAGCGATAGCCCCGCTGTTCGAGCCGCTCGCGCAAAGGCTCGAAATTCTCGATGATTCCGTTATGGACGACCGCGATCTCGTCATGGCTGATGTGCGGATGCGCGTTGGCCGACGTGGGCGCGCCATGCGTTGCCCAGCGCGTGTGCGAGATACCGGTCGTGCCCATAGTGCGCGTCGCGTCCGCCTGCGCCGCGAGATCGGCGACGCGAGCCGTGCTGACCAGCCGCTGCAGGCTGCCGTTGATCACGGCGAGGCCCGCAGAGTCGTAGCCGCGATACTCGAGCCGGCGGATGCCGTCGATCAGGGTCGGTACGACGTTTTCGCGCGCGACGGCGCCGACGATGCCGCACATCTCTAGCCTTTCTTCGGTCGTTTCCAGCCGCTTCGCGCGACCTGGGTCTTTTCGTTCATCGCCAACGCGTCCGGCGGGACATCCTTCCAGACCGTCGTGCCTGCGCCGATAGTTGCGCCGCGCCCGATGGTCACCGGAGCGACAAGCTGCGTGTCGGAACCGATGTGCACGTCGTCCTCGATGATGGTGCGATGCTTGTTTGCCCCGTCGTAGTTGCAGGTGATCGTGCCGGCGCCAATATTGACGTCGCGCCCGACGGTCGAGTCGCCGACGTAGGTCAGATGATTGACCTTGCTGCGCACTCCGATGGCACTCGCCTTGACCTCGACGAAGTTGCCGATGTGAACATCGTCGGCGAGCACCGTTGCCGGACGAATGCGCGCATACGGCCCGATGCGACATTGTGCACCAATCGACGCGTCCTCGATGTGCGAAAACGGAGCGATCGCGGTGCCGTTTCCGACCTTCACACTCCGTAGTACACAATGCGAGCCGACCGCGACATTGTCGCCGAGCGTCACCCCGCCCTCGAAAATGCAGCCGACGTCGATCGTTACGTCGCGGCCGCAGGCAAGCGTGCCGCGCACGTCGATGCGCGCCGGGTCGGCGAGCGTCACTCCGGCGTCGAGCAGCGCCTCCGCCTGCATGCGCTGGTAGCGCCGCTCCAGCTCGGCGAGATCGCGCTGGCTGTTGACACCCAGTGCTTCGGTGACACTCGCCGCGTTCGTCGTCGCCACCGCCACGCCGTCGCGCACCGCGAGCGCAATTACGTCGGTCAGGAAATATTCGCCGCTAGAATTGCGATTGTCGATCGCCGCCAGCCAATGCGCGAAGGCCGTGGTCGGCGCCGCCATGACCCCGGTGTTGATTTCGCGTATCGCCTGCTGCTCTAGAGTCGCGTCCTTGTGCTCGACGATGGCGGCGACGCTCCCGTCGGCGGAGCGGACGATGCGGCCGTATCCCGAAGGATCGTCGAGGTCGATCGTGAGCAGCGACAAGGCTCCCCGCTCCGCGTGCTCGACGACTTCACGCAATGTCGCTTCGCGCGCCAGCGGATCGGCCCCGAACATCACCAGCGTCACGCCATCGGGCGGGAGCGCGGCAAGCGCGCAGCGCAGCGCGTCGCCGGTGCCGCGCGGCGGATCCTGCCGCGCCCAGTTGAGATCGGGATCGGGAAAGCGCTTGCGCACGGCGTCGCCGGCGCCCTCGACGATGCAGATCATGCGCGGAGTCATGGCCCGCGCGGTCGCGAGCACGTGCGCGAGCAAAGGCTTCCCGCCGAGCGGATGCAATACCTTGGGCAGCGCGGAATGCATCCGCTTGCCCTTCCCCGCGGCGAGAATCGCGATTTGCAGCGGCAGTTTCATCGGGGAGCAAATTATCGCACTTTTGTCCCGTGCGGGTCGCTGCCTCCCAGGCTAGGGTCCCGTAATCTATGCGAAAATGTCGCCCGAAGCCCGCGTGCCTACGCGCGGCCTGTCTCGAGGAGGAACCTCCATGCAAGCGCGTATCGCCCTGGCCGTCGGCCTTGCCGTGCTTCTGCTGCCGTTCGGCGCATACGCCGCCGATGCCTGCAAGCACCGCGGCGAGCTTGACGCGATGTACTGCGACGACAACAACGACATGGTCGCCGACTCGCCGACCGATCCGAAGAAATGGAAGAACCCCTCGACGATCGTCTTTACCTATACGCCCGTCGAGGATCCCGCCGTCTACGAGAACATCTTCAAGCCGTTCACGACTTACCTCGCGAAATGCGTGGACAAGAAGGTCGTGTTCTACCAGGTTCAATCGAACGCAGCGGAGATCGAGGCGATGCGCTCGGGCCGACTGCATGTCGCAGGCTTTTCGACCGGTCCCACGGCGTTCGCCGTCAATCTGGCCGGCGCAGTTCCGTTCGCGGTGAAGGGAACCGCAAAAGAGTTTCAGGGTTACAACCTGATCGTCATCGTGAAGGCGAGCTCGCCATACCAGAAGCTCTCCGATCTCAAGGGCAAGAAAGTCGCGCACACTTCGCCGTCGTCGAACTCCGGGCACCTGGCGCCGATGGCGCTCTTCCCGGGCGAAGGCCTGACGCCCGACAAGGATTACAAGATCATCTTCTCCGGCAAGCATGATCAGTCGGTGATGGGGGTGAATTCCGGCGATTACGACGCCGGCGCGGTCGCCTCCGACGTGTTTCATCGCATGGCCGAGCGCGGGCAGGTGAAGGAATCTGATTTCCGGATCATCTACCGCAGCCTGAAATTCCCAACCTCTTCATTCGCCTACGCGCACGACCTCGATCCCAAGCTCGTCGACAAGATGCTCGGTTGCTTCTACGACTACCGCTTCCCGCCGGAGATGCAGAAGGCTTTCGACGGTGCCGACCGTTTCTTCCCGATCAACTACAAGACCGCCTGGGCGGTTGTCCGTGACGTCGCGAAGGGCTCGGGCGGAAGCTTTGACAAGGCCTCGTACGAAAAGGAAACGGCGAGGGAGGCGGCTGAAGCGGCCAAGAAGAAGTGACGCGGCTGTCCGAGAGCAAGACGCGCACCGTCGTGGCGATCGGATACAGCCGCGTCATCCCCGCGTAAGCGGGAATGACGACCAGATTGGAACGAGCGCGCACCTTCCATGCTCTCTATAAGGCACCTCGCCAAATCGTACGTCCCGGGCAAGCCGGTCTTAAACGACATCAACCTCGACATCGCCGCGCGCGGCATCACGGCGATCATCGGCCCCTCGGGGACCGGCAAGAGCACGTTGATCCGCTGCATCAACCGTCTGGTCGAGCCCAGCGCAGGGGAAATCGAATTCGAAGGCGAGGATCTGGTCGGGCTCTCGCGCAGGGCGTTGCGCCGGGTGCGACGGCGCATCGGCATGGTGTTCCAGGAGTACAACCTGGTCGAGCGCCTGTCGGTGATGGAAAACGTCCTGTCGGGCCGTCTGGGTTACGTGTCGCCGTGGCGAGCGTGGCGGCGCAAGTTTCCGCCGGAGGACATTGCGCGTGCCTTCGAGCTGCTTGGCATCGTCGGCCTCTCGGGCTTCGCGGGGAGCCGCGCCGACTCGCTTTCCGGTGGCCAGCGCCAGCGCGTCGGCATCGCGCGCGCGGTGATGCAGCAACCCGCGGTGCTGCTCGCCGACGAGCCAACCTCCTCGCTCGACCCGAAGACCTCGGTCGAAATCATGCAATTGCTCGCCGACATCGCCCGCGATCGAGACATTCCGGTCGTCATCAATATGCACGACGTCGAGCTCGCGAAACGCTTTGCCGATCGCATCATCGGCATGTCGGCCGGCAGCGTGGTTTTCGATGGCCCGTCCGGAAATCTGTCGGACGCTACGCTCAAGACGATCTACGGAGGAGAGGACTGGCTCCAATGATGCGCCCGCAGTGATGACCCCGGCCGCAACCGCCCTCCCATTCCGGTCCCGGACGTGGGCGCGCGTGGGTTGGCTCGCGCTCGCGGCATACGTCATCTATGCCTGCGCGCAGCTCGACGTGTCGGCGGAACGGATTGCGAGCGGCCTCTCCAACGCGGCGCATTTTTTCGGCCGGATGTTTCCTCCGAACTTCGCACGCTGGGATCTCCTGGTCAAGGGCCTGAAGGAAAGCCTCGAGATCGCCGCGCTCGCCTCGGCGCTCGGCATCGCGCTGTCGCTACCGATCGGCTTCGTTGCCGCGCGCAACCTGATGCCTGCGTGGGTGAGCTGGCCGGCGCGACTGGTCATCGTTGCCGCCCGCTCGTTTCATCCGGTGATCGTGGCTATCCTGTTCGTCAAGGCGGTCGGTTTCGGCGCGCTCGCGGGGATTCTGGCGCTGACCGTCGCCTCGATCGGTTTCATCGGTAAGCTCTTCGCGGAGGCGATCGAGGAGATTTCGCTCAAGCAGGTCGAGGCCGTTCGCGCGACGGGCGCCCCGTTCATGAGCGTCATCGGCTTCGGCGTGCTGCCGCAGGTCTTCGCCCGGTTCATCGGCTTTTGCACCTACCAGCTCGATTCCAACCTGCGCAATTCGACGATGGTCGGCATCGTCGGTGCGGGTGGCATCGGCGGCACGCTGTTCGCGGCGTTCCAGCGCTTCGACTACGACTATGTCTGCGCGATCCTGATCTCGATCATCGCCCTGATCATGGCTGGCGAGGTGCTCGCGATGGGTGTGCGCGGCATTTTCATCGACGGCCTTTCGCTCGCGGACCTGTTCCGCGGGCGCGTGGGACGGCTCGCCGCTCAAGGCGAACGCCATCTCGAAGATGACTGAAGCGACGCACGAGCGGGCGTGGCGGCGGTTCACGCCGGCACAGCGCATCGCGCGCTTTGCGGTGTATCTCGCGATCGTCGCCGGAATCGTCGTCTCGATTCAAAGCGTCGAAGTGATCCCGGAGTTTCTCGCGGACGCGCCGGATCAGGTCGCCGATCTCTTCGCCCGGATGTGGCCGATCGATCTCGCCTACTACCCGCGCGGCGTGCACGCCGC
>VBCS01000189.1:762-10319 GCA_005888955.1 Betaproteobacteria bacterium | reverse complement strand
GCGGCCAGGTGCCGGCGGCGATCGACGCGATCGCCGATCTGACCGAGTTGCATCGCGCCGGGCGCATTCGCATTCTTGCGAGCTCCGGCGCGACGCGCTCCACGGCCGTACCCGAGGTACCGACGTTCAACGAGCTGGGCCTGAAAGGCGTCGAGGCGACGGGCTGGTTCGGGTTCTTCGCGCCGGCCAAAACGCCCAAGCCGATTGTCGATCTGCTCAACCGCGGCATCAATAAGGCGCTGCAATCACCGGATGTCGTCGAGAAGCTCTCCAAGCTCGGCCTCGACCCGGCGACCGGAACGCCCGAGGAATTCGCGCGGATTGTTGCGTCCGACTACGCGAAATGGGGGCCGATCGTGAAGGCCTCGGGTTTCAAGCCCGAGTAGCCGCGACGCTTCGCACAGTCCGTCGGTTTTCGTACGTGCGAATTCATTCGCACGCGGCGCACCATGAACCGGCGCGGCCGAATGAATTCGGCCCTACGAACTTCCCGTAGCCGTCGCTACGCCGCCAGCAGCTCGCGCAGGACGAACGGCAGGATGCCGCCGTGCCGGTAATAGTCGACCTCGATGGGCGTGTCGATGCGCAGCAGCAACGGAACTTTCTGCGTTGAGCCGTCCTTACCGCGGATCGTCAGCGTCACGTCCATCTGCGGCCGGATGCCGGCCTCGACACCGGTCAGGTCGAACTCCTCGTCGCCCGCGATCTTGAGCGAGGCGATGCTGTCGGCGCCTTTGAACTGGCAGGGCAGCACGCCCATGCCGACCAGATTCGAGCGGTGGATGCGCTCGAAGCTCCGCGCGACGACAACCTTCACGCCGAGGAGCTGCGTTCCTTTCGCCGCCCAGTCGCGCGAGCTGCCGGTGCCGTACTCCTCGCCGGCGAAAACCATCGTCGGCGTGCCGCGGCCGACGTAGGTCATCGCCGCCTCGTAGATCGACGTTTGCTTGCCTTCCGGTTGCAGGATGGTCACGCCGCCCTCAATGCGCGAGCCGTCGGGCTTCGGCGGCAGCATCAGATTCTTGATGCGCACGTTGGCGAAGGTGCCGCGCATCATCACCTCGTGATTGCCACGGCGCGAGCCGTAACTGTTGAAATCGGGAACCGCGACATCGTGCTCGAGCAGATAGACACCTGCGGGCGAGGTCGGCTTGATCGAGCCGGCGGGACTGATGTGATCCGTCGTCACCGAATCGCCGAAGATGCCGAGCGCGCGCGCGGCTTTGATGTCGTGCGCCGTGCCGGCGTGCATGGTGAAATCCTTGAAAAACGGCGGCTCGGCGATGTACGTCGATTTGTCCCAGACATAGACTTGGCCCTTCGAAGTGGGGATGCTGTTCCACAGCGGGTTGTTCTTGGTGAAATCGCTGTAGAGGCGGCGGTAGGTCTCCGGGTCGGTCGCGTACTGCATCACCGCGCCGACTTCCTGCGCCGTCGGCCAGATATCGCGCAGGAAGACCGGTTTGCCGTCGCGGCCGGTGCCAAGCGGTTCGGTCGTCAGATCGATGTTCGCGTGGCCGGCGATCGCATAGGCGACGACCAGCGGCGGCGAGGCGAGAAAATTGGCCTTGATGTTGGGGTGAATCCGCGCCTCGAAATTGCGATTGCCCGACAGCACGGCCGCGCAGACGAGGTCGTTCTGCGTGATCGCCTCCTCGATCGCCGGATCGAGCGGCCCGGAGTTGCCGATGCACGTCGTGCAACCGTAGCCCGCGAGATAGAAGTTGAGCTTTTCGAGCTCGGGCAGCAAGCCGGATTTGGTGAGATAGTCGGTCACCACACGCGAGCCCGGTGCGAGCGAGGTCTTGATGTGCGGCTTGACCGTCAGGCCACGGGCCGCGGCCTTCTTCGCGAGCAGGCCGGCCGCGAGCAACACCCCCGGGTTCGACGTGTTCGTGCATGAGGTGATTGCGGCGATCAGCACGTCGCCGTTGCCGATGTCGATCGGTTTGGCCCCCGTCACGGCAACGCGATCCTGCGTCGGGCGATTGTCGACCATTTCGACGACATCGAGCGGTTTCTTGGCGCCATGTAATTGCTGGGCGTCGTCGTTGGTTTGCGCCTGGGCCGAGCTGTAAAGCTTGGTAGGGAAGCGCCGTGCGAGCTTGTCGGCCGGCTGATTGAATCCGTTCTCCGCGGTTGGCTTGGAGAACAGCGTGTCGAACGACTCTTTCATCTTCGGCAGCGGAATGCGGTCCTGCGGACGCTTCGGGCCGGCGAGGCTGGGCACGACGCTCGCCAGATCGAGCTCGAGCGTTTGCGAGTAGTCGATCGCGCCCGCCGCCGGCGTGCCGAACAGCCCTTGCGCGCGAAAGTAGCCCTCGAAGGCGTCGATCTCCTCCTGCGTGCGGCCGGTGTTGATGAGGTAGTCGACGGTCTTGTCGTCGACGGGGAAGAGGCCCATCGTGGCCCCGTACTCGGGCGCCATGTTGCCGATCGTCGCGCGGTCCGGGACCGGCAGCGACGCGGCGCCTTCGCCGAAAAACTCGACAAACTTGCCGACCACCTTCGCCTTGCGCAGCATTTCGGTGACGACGAGCACGAGATCGGTGGCCGTGACGCCTTCGCTGAGGCGCCCCTTCATGTGCACGCCGACGACGTCGGGCGTCAGGAAGTACACTGGCTGGCCGAGCATCCCGGCTTCCGCTTCGATGCCACCGACGCCCCAGGCGACCACCCCGATGCCGTTGATCATCGTCGTGTGCGAGTCGGTCCCGACCAGGGTGTCCGGATAATAGATGCCGTCCTTCTGGTGGACCCCACGCGCTAGATACTCGAGGTTGACCTGGTGCACGATGCCGATGCCCGGCGGCACGACCTTGAAGGTGTCGAAGGCCTGCATTCCCCACTTCAAGAACTTGTAGCGTTCGGCGTTACGCTGGAACTCGACTTTCATGTTGAGGTCGAGCGCGTTCCTGGTGCCGTAGTAGTCGACCTGCACCGAGTGGTCGACGACGAGGTCGACCGGCACCAGCGGCTCGATCACCTTCGGATTCTTGCCCATGCGCTGGGCGACGCCGCGCATCGCAGCGAGATCGCACAACAGGGGAACGCCGGTGAAATCCTGCAGCACGACGCGCGCGACGACGAACGGAATTTCCTCGGTGCGGGGCGCGTTCGGGCCCCAGTTCGCGAGCTGGCGCACGTGCTCTTCGCTGATCTTCTTGCCGTCGCAGTTGCGCAAGACCGATTCGAGCACGATGCGGATCGACACCGGCAGGCGCGAGATCTTGCCCATACCGGCCTTTTCCAGGGCCGGCAACGAGTAAAACTGGCCGGTCTTGCCGGCGGCCGTGGTGAAGCGCTGGAGACTATCGTAGAGATGGTGCGCCATGGTCGTTCCTTATTGGGTCGGGACGCGCATCTTCGGTTTGTGCTCTGGGGCGGAGGACCCGCCCCGCGGTGGCGTCGGGCCGGTGTCCTTCGGCTCGTTGACATTAAACTTCGTTCCGTTGGCCAGGAAGACGTCGCCGGGCTTCTGATCGGACTGGCAGGGACCGGTCCAGCGCCCCTCAATCACGGTGCTGCCTTCGGACTTGCCGTGGACGGGCTCGTTGAAGGTCGAGGTGCTCTCGATCTTGTATGCCGAGTCGAAGCTGCCAGTGATCACCCCGTGCGTCTTCGCGGTCGCTTGGCTCCCACCGAGTGTGCACTCCGCGTCGACGAGCTGCTTATCGCCCTCGCGCCGCAACGTCACCTTTTTGCAGCTCTCGTGACGCCTCGCCTCGACCAGCTGCCGGACGGCGTTGTCGGTTTTCGGATCAACGCACATCTGCATGGTTCGCACGCCTTCCTTCCGGAAGGTTTGCACCTTGATTTCCCAAAGCCCGGACTTGCGTTTCGGAAGATCCTGCGCCTGCGCCAGGCCGGCACCGAGGATCAGAGCGAGCAACAAGGTAATTTGACGCATTGCAATCTCCACTGACACGATGGCTTCAGATGACGAAAAGATCGACGAATTCGTGCGCCGGCGTCGCTTCGAGCCGGCGCGCATCGAGCGCGACGTCGAGAATAGCGCGCTGCTGCTTCGCCGGAAAGCGGCGGGCCAGGTTGGTCCTGAACTTCTCGATCAGCACGGGGATGCCTTGCTTGCGCCGGCGGCGATGTCCGATGGGATACTCGACGACGACTTCCTTGAGCTTCGTGCCGTCGTCGAACTCGACGGTGATCGCGTTGGCGATCGAGCGCTTGTCCGGGTCGAGGTAATCTTTGGAAAAGCCGCGGTCCTCGACGCAGACCGTCTTGGCGCGAAGCGCGTCGATTCGCGGGTCGGCGGCGACGCCATCCTCGTAATCCGCGGCGGTGAGACGGCCGAAGATCAAGGGGACCGCGACCATGTACTGGATGCAATGGTCGCGATCCGCGGGGTTGGCGAGCGGGCCCTTCTTGTCGATGATGCGAATCGCCGATTCGTGGGTGCGGATGGTGATCCGGCGTATCGCATCGAGCCGGTCTCTGACCTTGGGATGAAGAGCCATCGCACATTCGACTGCGGTCTGGGCGTGGAATTCCGCCGGAAATGAAATCTTGAACAAGACGTTTTCCATGACGTAGCTGCCGTAGGGCCGCTGGAACGCGAACGGCTTCCCCTTGAACAGCACATCGTAGAAACCCCAGGTCTTCGCGGTCAATACCGACGGGTAGCCCATTTCACCCTTGGCGACCATGAGCGCGAGGCGAACCGCGCGTGCCGTTGCATCGCCCGCCGCCCAGCTCTTGCGCGAGCCGGTGTTCGGTGCGTGCCGATACGTGCGCAGCGACTGTCCGTCGACCCAGGCGAGTGAAACGGCGTCGATGATTTCGTCGCGCGTGAGCCCCAGGAGTTGCGCGACGACCGCGGTCGAGGCGACCTTGACCAGTACGACGTGGTCCAGACCCACGCGGTTGAAGCTGTTCTCGAGCGCGATGATGCCCTGGATCTCGTGCGCCTTGATCATCGCGGTCAGCACGGCCTGCATCGGCAGCGGGCTCCTGCCCGCGGCGACCGCGTTGCGCGAAAGCCAGTCGGCGGTGGCGAGAACGCCGCCGAGATTGTCGGACGGATGGCCCCATTCGGCGGCGAGCCAGGTGTCGTTGAAATCGAGCCAGCGGATCGTCGCGCCGATGTTGAACGCCGCCTGCACCGGATCCAGCTGGAACTGCGTGCCGGGTACCTTGGCGCCGTTGGGAACGACGGTGCCCGGCACGATCGGTCCGAGCAGCTTGGTGCAGGCCGGATACGACAGCGCTTCGAGCCCGCAACCGAGCGTGTCGATCAGGCAGTGCCGCGCCGTCTCGTACGCTTCCTTGCTCGTGACCTTGTACTTGACGACGTAGTCGGCGATATCGACCAGGACCTTGTCCGGCTCGGGACGCACGTTGGAGATCGAGGCTGCCACACTCATCCCTTGGGCTTGGCGCCGCCGCTCGGGGCAGGTTTCTCTTCAGGGGCGGGCGGCGCGGGCGGCTCGGGGGCCCGGTCGATGCTGTAACCCGCGATCCGCCAGTGGCTGTCCTCGAGCTTCACCAGGATCGTCTCGTTGACCAAGGGCGCGTGTGCGAACTTCGTGAGATAAACCACGGTCACGTACTTGCCTTCAGGCGCACCGCGGACCGTGGTCGAAAAGGAGGCCCGCTGCAGCTCGCGCGTCACCGACTTGCCCAGCGCCTCACGCGCGGTGATGACGTCATGGGTCCAATCCTGCTGATTGCGGCCCTCCTTCATCGCGGCGGCGGTGTCGTTCCAGCTCTCCGCGGTGCGCCCCGCGTCGAGAGCCTCGAGCCAGTGCGTCGCCGCGTCTTGCGCCGCAGTCACGTCCGCGTTGCGCTCGCTTTGCTCGTCGGCCCACACGGGCGCGCCGACGAGCGCCGCGGCCAGACCGACGACACCGAGCAGCACCTGGAAGCGCATGAACGTGAGGCGTTTCATCGGCGCTGCGCGAGCGGAACGAAGGGTTGATCTTCCGGCCCGATATAGTGGGCGGAAGGGCGGATGATCTTGCCGTCTATCCGCTGCTCGATCACGTGGGCCGACCATCCCGACGTGCGCGAGATGACGAACAGCGGCGTGAACATGGCGGTGGGCACGCCCATCATGTGGTAACTCACCGCGGAGAACCAGTCGAGATTCGGAAACATCTTCTTCGCGTCCCACATCACGCTCTCCAGCCGCTCGGCGATCGCGAACGTCTTGGTGTTGCCGGCGTCGTGCGACAGCCGGCGCGCGACGTCCTTGATGATCTGGTTGCGCGGATCGGCGATGGTGTAGACGGGATGCCCGAAGCCGATGATCACTTCCTTGTTCTCGACGCGGCGGCGCACGTCGGCTTCGGCCTCGTCGGGGTTATCGTAACGGTGTTGAGTCTCGAACGAGAACTCGTTCGCGCCGCCGTGCTTGGGTCCCCGCAATGCGCCGATCGCGCCGGCGATCGCCGAATACATGTCCGAGCCGGTGCCCGCGATGACGCGGGCGGTGAACGTCGACGCGTTGAATTCGTGCTCGGCATAGAGGTTGAGCGACGTGTGCATCGCGCGCACCCACAGCGTCGACGGCGCCTTGCCGTGCAGCAGATGCAGGAAATGGCCGCCGATCGTGTCGTCGTGGGTTTCGACCTCGATGCGCTTGCCGTTGTGGCTCCAGTGATACCAGTACAGCAGCATCGACCCGAGAGAGGCCATCAGCCGGTCGGCGATGTCGCGCGCGCCGGCGACGCCGTGATCGTCCCTCTCGGGCAGCACCGTGCCCAGCGCCGAGACCGCGGTGCGCATGACGTCCATGGGGTGCGCCGCTGCGGGAATGCGCTCGAGGATCTCGCGCACCGGCTCGGGGACGCCCCGCAGAGCCCGCAGCTTGGCCTTGTACGCGGAGAGCTCGGCCCCGGTCGGCAGCTTGCCGTGCACGAGCAGGTATGCGATTTCCTCGAATTCGCAGGAGTCGGCGATGTCGAGGATATCGTAACCGCGGTAGTGCAGATCGTTGCCGGTGCGGCCCACGGTGCACAGCGCGGTATTGCCGGCGACCACGCCGGAGAGGGCGACCGACTTCTTCGGTTTCGGGACAACCGCGTCCGGCGTCGCGTGGGTCGTGCTTATCTCAGCCATCGTTCTTCCTTGTGAACAGCGCGTCGAGCTTCTCCTCGTAAGCATGGTAGTCGAGCATGTCGTAGAGCTCGGCCCGGGTCTGCATGGCATCGAGCACGTTCTTCTGCGTGCCGTCGCGGCGGATGGCGCGATAAACGTCGAGCGCGGCCTTGTTCATCGCCCGATACGCGGCGCAACAGTAGAGGGCCATGTCGACGCCGGCGGAGGCGAGCTCGCCGGTGGTGAACAGAGGGGTCTGCCCGAATTCGGTGATGTTGGCGAGGATCGGTACTTTGACCGCGTCCTTGAAATTCCGATACATCGCGAGCTCGGTGATCGCTTCCGGGAAGATCATATCTGCGCCGGCTTCGACGTAAGCGACGGCGCGACCGATCGCGGCGTCGAGCCCCTCGGTCGCCAGGGCATCGGTGCGGGCCATGATCACGAATCCGGGATCGGAGCGCGCGTCGACCGCAGCCTTGATGCGATCGACCATCTCGTCCCGGCTGACCACTTCCTTGCCGGGCCGGTGGCCGCAGCGCTTGGCGCCGACCTGATCCTCCATATGCACGGCACCGGCGCCCGCCTTGATCATCGAGCGAATCGTGCGCGCGATATTGAACGCGCTGCCCCAGCCGGTATCGATGTCGACCAGCAAAGGCAGCGTCGTGACCTCGGTGATTCGGCGCACGTCCACGAGCACGTCCTCGAGCGCGCTGATTCCCAGATCGGGCATGCCCAGCGAATTCGCAGCCACGCCGCCGCCTGAAAGGTACAGCGCCTTGAAGCCGGTCCGCTCGGCCATGCGTGCGGTATACGCGTTGATCGCGCCGATCACCTGGAGCGGGTTCTCCGCCGCAAGTGCGGCACGGAACTTGGCGCCGGACGAAAGTGTAGTCATCGTCGCGCGACCTTCGCTCAATGCGCCGGCTCGGTCGGCGAAAAAAACGCGCTTGCTGCGGCAGGGATCGCCGCGCCGGCGGCATGGGCCTGCTGCAGTACGTCCCAGCAGTAGCGGTAAGACGCACGGTCGTAGAGCTTGCCGTCGTGACGGATCGGAGCCCAATCGGCCGCCTGGGCCGCGGCGAGCACCGCGGCGGAGGTTTCGACTTCGACCGCATCCGGGCGAAACGCGCGCACGATCGGCTCGATCTGCGCCGGGTGAATGCTCCACATCCGGAGGAAGCCGAATTCGTTCCGTGCACGCATGGCGTCGGCGTACACGATGTCCGGGTCTTCGAGCGCGAGCGTCACGCCATGGGCGGGAACGACCGCATGCGCGAGCGCTGCGGCAGCGACCTCGCATTTCGCGCGGCGGACGAGCGGATGGTCGAATTGGCCAGGGCTTTGCATCGCCGCTGCTGGAACCGCGCCATGGTGTGCGCTGACAAAGTCGAGCGTTCCGAAGTCGAGGCTGGCGACGCCCGGCAGTGCGGCGATCGCCCAGGCGTCGTGCACCGCGCCTGGCGTCTCCATCATGACCGAGACGGGAATCGTGCGGTGCACGCCGGCGCGCAGGGCTTCCTCGCGCACGGCGTGCAGGAAGCGCTCGACGTCGACGACCGACTCTGCCTTGGGCAGCGTCAGGAATGCGAGCCGGGCGCCCGCGCCGCGAACAAGGATGTCGAGCTCGCTGCGCCACGCGTGATGCGTCACGTCGTGGATGCGCGCGCCGACACGCCCGAAAGCGTTGTCGTTGCCCGCGATCAAGGCCGCCATCGCCCTGGCGTGCGCGCGCTCCTCGCCGACGGGCGCGCCGTCCTCGCAATCGCAGGCAATGTCGAAGATCGGACCCATCTCGCGCTGCAGCGACAAGGCCTTTCGTATATAGCGCTCGCTGCCCGCGTAGTGGACGCAAGGCGGCAACGGCGGCAGCGCGCGCTCGGCGCCGTAGAGCGCGGCGGATGGATGCAGGCGTCCGATCCAAGTCCCGCACGGTTGCGACGGCGGCTTTTCGGGATGGGATGCGCGAAGCGAGGCGACGCCAATGGCAGGTCCCATTGGCGAGCCTCGCGACAAAGCAGACCGCCCGAAAAGCCCCGTCCCTCCGGGTTGCGGCAAAATGCGGCGCCTGCTTCGTCGCGCTCTTCGGCATCGTAGCCCAAGCTACGACCTTCGTCGCGCGCCTCGCATTCATCCGCATTTTGCCCGCAACGCAATCCGCGTGGGACTTATTTAGAGGTTCCTTAGGTTCGTTGGCCCAGCAACGAAGACACCCCGGCACGCTCTTCCTCCAGCTCCTTGAGGGTGGCGTCCATCCTCTCGCGCGAGAACGCGTCGATCTCGAGCCCCTGCACAAGCTCGTATTCGCCGTTCGCGGTCGTAACCGGAACGCCGTACATCACGTCCTGCGGAATGCCGTAGCTGCCGTCGGACGCCACGCCCATCGTCACCCATTCGCGGTTGCTGCCGGCGAGCCAGTCACGAACATGGTCGATCGCCGCATTCGCGGCCGATGCGGCCGAAGACAGTCCGCGCGCCTCGATGATCGCGGCACC
>VBCS01000189.1:0-591 GCA_005888955.1 Betaproteobacteria bacterium | reverse complement strand
CGGTCGTAACCGGAACGCCGTACATCACGTCCTGCGGAATGCCGTAGCTGCCGTCGGACGCCACGCCCATCGTCACCCATTCGCGGTTGCTGCCGGCGAGCCAGTCACGAACATGGTCGATCGCCGCATTCGCGGCCGATGCGGCCGAAGACAGTCCGCGCGCCTCGATGATCGCGGCACCGCGCTTGCCTACCGTTGGAATGAACACAGTGCGGTTCCAGTTCTCGTCGTTGATCTTCGCCTTGAGCGATACGCCGCCGGTCGTGGCGAAACGGTAGTCCGGATACATCGTCGGCGAGTGGTTGCCCCACACGATCAGCTTTTCGATCGACCCGACCGGGACCTGAGCTTTCGCCGCCAGTTGTGACAGCGCCCGGTTGTGATCGAGTCTCAGCATGGCGGTGAAATTCTTCTTCGGTAACGACGGCGCCGACTTCATGGCGATATAGGCATTGGTATTGGCCGGATTCCCGACGACGAGCACCTTGATGCCGCGGCTGGCGACGGCATCGAGCGCCTTGCCCTGTGCGGTGAATATCTTCGCGTTTTCGAGCAGCAGGTCCTTCCGCTCCATGCCGGGACCGCGTGGTC
>VBCS01000188.1:1167-2119 GCA_005888955.1 Betaproteobacteria bacterium | reverse complement strand
AACACAAGCTTTCCCGCCTTGACAGCCATCGCGTACGGCCGATTCTCCGCTCTGAACGGTTCCGGGTTGTGGAATTGCTTTGCCATGGCTCCCTCTGACTTCACTTTTCCCATCTGCTGCCGGCCGCACGACCCAGCGCGTACACCACGATGAGCGAGAGCGCGAGGAGCGAGATCGATAGCGCGGCGCCTCCGGGATAATTGCCGATTTCACCGAAGCGGCTGTAGATCAGGTTGGAAACGAACAGCACGCGGCCCTTGCCGAGCACCATCGGGATCACAAAGGCGCTGATCGAGAACGTGAAGCAGAGCATGAACGCCGCCAGCACACCGCGCGCGGAAAGCGGCAGAGTGATCGTCGCGTGCGCCTTCCAGGTGGGGGCACCGAGCGCCTGCGCGGCTTCGACCAGCCGCGGATTGAGTGCCTGCAGCGGCGCCAGCAATACGATCGCCGCCATCGGAACGAGGCAGTGCAAGAGTCCGAACACGATGGACAGCTCGGCGTAGCTCCTGCTGTTGAGCGACAGGCCGAGCAATTCCGCGAGGCCGCGACCGAAGCCCGCCGGCCCCACCGCCAGCGACACAGCATAGACGCGGATCAGGATGCTCAGGAACAGCATCACCACGAGAAACGCGATCCAGGCGCGGCGCACGCGGGGGCGTGCTTCGCGCGCGACCCGATAGCCGATCGGATAGGCGAGGACGAGCGCAACCAGTGTCGCGATGAGGCTGATGCGGAAGGTGTCGGCGAAATAGCGGGCGTAGGCCGGGCGGAGGAGCTCCGCATAGTTCTGCAAGGTCAATGGCGCATCGTGGACCGAGCCGACTCGCCCTGGCACGAAGAGACGCAGACTCTCATCGCCGACCAGCAGCAGCGGCGCGACCAGGAGCACCGCCACCACCGCGACGGCGGGCAGGAGAAGGCCGCCGCTGCGTCGCACGCTCACGCCGGA
>VBCS01000188.1:0-978 GCA_005888955.1 Betaproteobacteria bacterium | reverse complement strand
GCGGCTTTTTTCTGCTTCGAGGATTTGAGCACGACCCAGCCGTCCTGGTACATGAACGCCTTCATGCCCTTTTCGTCGGGCACGCGCGTCAGCACTTTGATGGGGAAGTTCGTCGAGACCTTCTTCCACGGCGACATGTTCCAGAAGGCGACGGTGGTCTCACCGGTGGAGATCGAATTGATGAAGTCGGTTTCCGTGGCTGCGATGCGGCCGATGTTCCCCGACTTGGCAAGCTTCTTCAATAGATCCCAGCCCGGCTCCATGTTCTGCTCGTTCCCGCCCGCCGAGAGCGCGAGTGAGAGCAGCTGCAGGTTGGAGTTGATGCTGGGCCCCGGCCAGCAGATCTGACCCTTGAGCTTGCTGTCGAACAATTGCTCGATACGCTCGACCTTCACCGGCGCCTTGTCGGTGCGGTAGCCCCAGAACATCCCCGCGAGGCTGCGCGGCACATTGATGATCGCGCCGCTCTTGTCGGTGAAGAGGTACTCGCGCGGGACGTCGCGCAGATTCGGCAGCTCGTCCGGACTTAAGGGTTCGAGCCATTCCTCGTTGATCATCGTGACGTACACCGGATTCCAGCAGGCCACGATGTCGTACTTGGGATTGGGCCAAGCCGCCTTGATCTTCGGCAACACCGTTCCCGCCCCGCCTGAATGCAGCTCCCAGGTGATGTCGACGTTCTTGTCCGCGGCGCTGATCTTGCGCGTCGCTTCGATGAGCGGCCCGCCCCAGTCGATGCCGGTGAGCGGAACCGGCGCTTGCGCCCGGCTCGGCACGCTCGCTCCCGCGATCAGCGCGGCACTGCTTGCGAGAAAACTGCGGCGAGTGAATGTTTTCATGGTTGCGATCTCCTCCTGTTGGCTTCCGTGCGCTCCAACTTGAGCACGGACACATTGAACCCTCGTTCGTGCGCCATCCGTTTGCGCTCGGGAATCGGTTGGGTCCGATCCACTTCGTCCCCGTCGTGCAGGATCATCG
>VBCS01000187.1 GCA_005888955.1 Betaproteobacteria bacterium | reverse complement strand
AGCTGTCGAGCGGGCCCACGTCGGCTTCGCCGGCGATGATGGCCTCGGCGACCCGGCGCGGCGTGATCAACGGACCGACGGTCGCCGCGAACAAGCTTCCACCGCGCTCGCGCGCGTATGGCGCAAGCAATTCGCGCGCGGCCTGATAGCCCGATTGCGAGTCCTCGATCGTGTACGCGAAGCGTTGGCCGAATATGTCGTCGAGTTCGACCCACGGCGCGTCGGCGCGGACCACGATATCGCTCCAGTACACCGGCTTGCCGCCGTACGCGGCAGCGCTCGGCACCGGCGCCGCGAGCAACGCCGGCTTCGGGGCGGCGAGCGCATACGGATAGCCGCAGATGAACGCGCAGCCGAGGTCGGGCCGCGCCCAGAGCGAGGCCATGGGATGCGGGGGCGGATAATCGATCGCCTCAGCGGGCACGCCTGCGCGTTCGATGACCCACTCGAGCAGGGTGCGCCAGGCCGTCGCTGCCTGCGCGTTGACGCGTATCGCAGCCGCTGGCCGATCCCCAACTTCTTCGCTTTGGCGAGCATTGCGGCTCCGAGCGCGATGTCCGATAGCGACAGCCCGCGGTGCCAGAAGAGGTTCGTCTCGTCGTCCCGCTCGCGGCCGGGCTTCAAGCCGGCGACGATCTCGCCGAGCTCGGCATGGAGTGTGGCCGCCGAGAGCTTGCCCGCTTCGACATGCGCGCGCAGGCTGCCGAAGGGTCCCGCCTTGCATTGTCCCCAATCGTCGACGACGATCTTGTCCATGATGTCGGTCAGTGACAGCTCGACCGCGCTCATCGTGCCATAGGGGACGACCAGCGCGCCGCGCTTGATCCAGGCCGTCTCGAGCAGTGGCGCCGGGCGTTCGAGCCGCGAGGCTTCGACGATGATATCGGCGCCGCGCACACAGCTCTCCCAGTCTTTTGTCGTGACGACGGTCTTCGCCAGGTCGCGGGACAGGCGTGCGGCGAATGCGTCGCGGCTTTCCGCCCGGCGCGAATGCACGCGAATCTCGGAGAAATCGAAAATGTGGTCGAGCAGACGCACGTTCCAATACGCCGTTCCGCGCGCGCCGATGTGGGCGAGCACCCTGCTCGATCGCTTCGCCAGATGTCTGGCGCCGATCGCCGTGACGGCGCCGGTGCGCATGTCGGTCAATCCCGCGGCGTCGATGACCGCGATCGGCGCTCCGGTCCGAGGATCGAACAGGCTTAAGAGGCCCATCTCGGAAGGCAACCCCTGCCGATAGTTGTCGACATAATCGCTGACTACCTTGACGCCGGCAAAGCCCAGCGGCGCAACGTACCCGCGCAGCACGTTAAAGTGCCCGCGAAACACCGGGTCGGGAGTGAGATGCACACGCGGCTCGATCACGGTCTCGCCGCGGCCCTGCGCTAGCAATCCTCCTTCTACGGCGTCGAGAATGTCGTCATCGGTGAGCGAGAGCGCGGCGATGTCCGGACCGTTCAGATAATCGAGGTAGAGCTCGGGCGCGGCGGTCATCGCGAACGGCCAGCCGGTTAGGGTTCCTTGGTGAACGATCGTGCGAATCGTTGTCGCGTAAAATAGAAAGATATGGGAGGCACGGTTCTGGTCACCGGCGGCGCCGGCTACGTCGGCTCGCACGTCGTCGTCGCGCTGGCGCGCGCGGGCTACGCTCCCATCGTCCTCGATAATTTCGCCAATAGCTCGGCGACGGTCCTGCCCCGGCTCAAGCACTTGACCGGAGCGGAACTGCCGCTGATCGCTGCCGACGTCCGCGATCGCGCGGCGCTGGCGCACACCTTCTCCACGCACGCTATCGATGCGGTGGTCCATTGCGCCGGGCTGAAGGCCGTCGGCGAGGGCGAGGCGCAGCCGCTTGCCTACTACGACAATAACGTTGGTGGCAGCATCGCGCTGGCGCAGGCGATGATCGCCGCAGGTGTGAACACTCTCATCTTCAGCTCATCGGCGACGGTGTACGGTCAACCCGAGCGCAACCCCGTGCCGGAAGATGCGCCGCTCAGACCCGCAAGCGTCTACGGCCGCACCAAGCGCGCCGTCGAGCTGATTCTCGAGGACCTCGCGGCGGCCGACGCCTCGTGGCGTATCGGACTGCTGCGCTATTTCAATCCCGCCGGCGCCGATGCATCCGGAGAGATCGGCGAGGCGCCTACGAATGTCCCGAACAACCTGGTGCCGATTCTGGCCGACGTCGCAGCGGGACGCCGGCCGTGCGTCGACGTGTTTGGCGACGATTACCCGACCGCCGACGGCACGGGCGTGCGCGACTACATCCATATCACCGACCTCGCCGCCGGGCACGTGGCGGCTCTCGCCCATCTCGCGCGGCAATCCGGCGTCATCACGCTCAATCTGGGCATCGGCCGTGGTTGCTCCGTGCTCGAAGTGATCGCCGCATTCGAACGGGCCTGCGGCAAGCCGTTGGCGCGCCGGGCCGCACCGCGCCGACCGGGAGACATCGCGATCTGCTGCGCCGATCCCGCGCGAGCCAACGCTTTACTGGGCTGGCGCGCCGGTCTCGATCTCGATGCGATCTGCGCCGACGCGTGGCGCTGGCAGGTCAACAGTGGACGACGCGCTTGAGCTGTGCAGCATCGTTGGCGCAGTCGCGCTAGCGAATGCGGAAAGTGACGAGCAGGGGATTGTGATCGGACGACGTGACCTCCCACGCCGTCGCGTCAACCGCTTCCACGCCTCGCACATAGACCCAATCGAAGATCCGGCCGAAAAACCGGCGCCGGGCGTCGACCGGGAAAGCGACGGGGTCGAGCGACAACCGCGCCGCGAGCGCGCGCACTTCGCCGTCTCGGGCCTCGTTCCAGGTGTTGAAGTCTCCCGCAATGACGAGGGGACCGCGATGTGCGGCGAGCGCGTCGCCGAGCGCTTCGAGCTGGGCATGGTAGCCCAAGCTGCCTGGTGCGAAATTGATGGCGTGAAGATTGGCAACGGCAAGCATTGCATCGCGTCCGATCAGGCGAAAATAGGTGATCAGCGCCGACTTCGGGATGCCGAGCAGCGGCTCGTATGCCCGCAAGGTGCACGCGGAGGCCGGCGCCACCCGCGTGGCTGTGAGGACCCCGTATTCGGCATCCAGGTACGCGAAAGAGCTCGCGAGCACCCAGCGCAAGCTACCGCGCTCGATCGCGGCGCGCAGCTCGGGTACGAGCCCTGCCTCCTGCAGCAAGAGCACGTCGCTGCGGGCGATCAGCTGGGTGAGATCGGACTGCCAGCCCGGATCGCCTTCCTTGTGCACGTTCCATGATGCGATCCGGATGGCGTGCGCATCGAGCGCGCCTTCGCCCGCAAGCGTCGCAGCGCCGGAATGCCCGCAGCTTATTGTACGTTGGGCGATCGTTCCGTCCGCGTCGAGCAAGAGCGCATGCTGGTCGTCGGGAACGGTCACGCACCCCGCAGCCGCAGCGGCGATAGCGGCGACCGGAAGCCAGTGGCGAAGCATGGACGAATGGTCACTGCGGGCCGAGGCCGTGTCAATCCGCACCGGCAGCCCCGCGGGATCCCTCGCCGCGGGCTCACGCGGCATAATGTCGCCGCGAGCCGCGCTACGCCGCCCAATCGATCGCCGCGCGGGACGGGAGGCCTAAGCGATATCATGAAACTATTCGCCCGCGATGCGCTGTTGCCCTCGGGCTGGGCGCACGACGTCCTCGTCGATGTCGACGGCGATGGCTCGATTCGCGCCGTCGAAGTCGCGTTCGCTGCGCCGGCAGACGCCGAGCGCCTCCAGGGGCCGCTCATCCCCGGCATGCCGAACGTGCATTCGCACGCCTTCCAGCGCGCGCTTGCGGGGCTTACCGAGCGCGGGGGACCCGGAGCGGACAACTTCTGGACGTGGCGCACGGAGATGTATCGCTTCCTCGAGCGCATCGGGCCGGACGAAGAGGAGGCCGTCGCGGCGCAGCTCTACATCGAGTTGTTAAAAGCCGGTTATACGAGCGTCGGCGAGTTTCACTATCTGCATCACGACCCTGCCGGCCGGCCCTATGCGAACCCGGGAGAAATGGCCGAGCGCATTCGCGCCGCGGCCGCGGCGACCGGCATTCGCCTGACGCTGCTGCCGGTCTTTTACGCGCATTCCGATTTCGGCGGCGCGACGCCGATTCCGGCACAACGGCGCTTCATCCACGATACCGACGGCTTTTTGCGACTGGTTGCCGAATTGGCGCGGAACGAGCGGCAGGTTGTCGGCGTGGCACCGCATAGCCTTCGCGCGGTTGCAACGCAGGAGCTCGCCGAGATCGTCGCCTTCACGCGCGCCAAGCTCGTCGACGCGCCGATCCATATCCACGCCGCAGAGCAACGCAAGGAAGTCGACGATTGTCTCGCCTGGTGCGGCGCGCGTCCGGTCGAGTGGTTGCTCGAACACACCGGGATCGACGCGCAGTGGTGTGTCGTCCATGCGACGCATATGACACTGGAAGAAACGCGAGGTCTCGCCGCGACCGGAGCAGTCGTCGGACTGTGCCCGACTACCGAAGCCGATCTCGGCGACGGCATCTTCCCGGCGGTCGACTACCTGGCCGCGCGCGGAAACCTGGGCATCGGCGGTGACAGTCACGTCGGCGTCGACCCGTTTCTCGAGTTGCGTCTCATCGACGCGGCACAACGGCTCACGCTCGAGAAACGCAACGTTCTCGTGCGCGACGGCGAATCCAGCGGGCTCAGTCTTTACCAGAGGGCGCTCGCCGGCGGCGCACGGGCGCTGGCCCAACCTGTCGGGGCCATCGCCCCGGGTCGCCGCGCCGATCTCCTGGTACTCAACGGCGACGATCCGGGATTGGCGGAGCATGCTGCATCGACCGTGCTCGACGCGGCGATCTACGGGCCTGGACGCCGGATCGTCCGCGATGTCATGGTTGCGGGACGCTGGGTGATCGGCGAAGGACACCACGCGGACGAAGAAACCATCCTGATACGTTACCGTCAGACGCTGAAGCGCCTGCTCGCATGAGCGCCGCAGGGCCGCCCCAAGGCCGAGTGCCGCGGCTCCATGCCGGCCTGCGCCGGCATGGACGGCACGAGGAGGCGTTGCGTCTCGCAACGCCGCGGCCTGCAAGGCCGAATTGCGCCCCCTTCGGGGGCAGCGCAGCGGCGGCAGCCGCAAGCGTGGGGGTCCATGCATGACCGACTGCGACTTGCTGATCGTCAACACCAGACTCGCGACGATGGTGCGTGGGCAGGCCTGCGGCGCGCTCCGCGACGGTGCGCGGCGGCTGGCTGACACCGGGACTGATCGACTGCCACACGCATCTCGTGTACGCGGGTAACCGCGCCCGCGAGTTTGAGCAGCGGTTGGCCGGCGCGAGCTACGAGGACATCGCGCGCGAGGGCGGCGGCATTCAGGCAACCGTGCGTGCTACGCGCGCGGCATCCGAAGAGCAGCTGCTGCACGAAAGCGAGCCGCGGTTGAAGCGCCTGCTCGACGAAGGCGTAACCACCGTCGAAATCAAGTCGGGCTACGGGCTCGATACCGCCGACGAGCTCAAGCTGTTGCGCGTGGCGCGCCGTCTCGGCGCCGCGAACGCTGTCGATGTGCAGACGACGCTGCTGGCCGCGCACGCGGTGCCGCCGGAGTACGCGGGCCGAGCCGCCGATTATGTGTCGCTGGTATGCGAGGAGATCGTTCCCGCGGCGGCGCGCGAGCGGCTCGCCGACGCCGTCGACGCCTTTTGCGAGCGCATCGGCTTCTCGCCGGACCACACGCGCCGTGTCTTCAGCGCCGCGCGCGCGGCCGGATTGCGCGTCAAGCTGCACGCCGACCAGCTCTCCGACAGCGGCGGCGCGGCGCTGGCGGCTGAATTCGGCGCTCTTTCCGCCGATCACCTGGAGCACGCGAGCGATGCCGGCATCGCCGCGATGGCAAGCGCGCACACCGTCGCCGTTCTGCTGCCGGGCGCGTTCTATTGTCTGCGCGAGACAAAGCTACCGCCGGTCGCCGTTCTGCGCAAAAATGGCGTCGCGACGGCGATCGCAACCGACTGCAATCCGGGCACCTCGCCGGTCACCTCGCTCCTGCTCATGCTCAACATGGCCTGCACGCTGTTCCGGCTCACGCCGGAGGAAGCTTTGGCCGGAGTCACCCGCCATGCCGCCCAGGCGCTGGGATTGACCGACCGCGGGCTCCTCGAAGCCGGCGCCCGCGCGGATCTCGTGCTCTGGGACATCGACGAGCCGGTGGAGCTTGCGTACGCCGTTGGAGCGAACCCTCTCGCGGGGATCGTGCGCGGCGGCCGCGTCGTGCGTTGGGCTTAGGTTCCTTAGCTCTCGAAGGCTTGACGCGCACGATCGCGCCTGAGACATTGCGGATCGCACCGCGACAATCGCCGTAAGTGCCAGGAACACTGTGCGACATGGAGCGCTTCTACAACGCCTTCAATCGCTTCGACGCCTATCTGCTCCTGCATCGGTTGCAGCAGGCAGGCATCACTGCACACGTTTTCAACGAGCACGTGCAGAGCATCGTCGGCGACGTGCCGCCGGATGTCGCGCAACCTCAAGTGTGGCTCGAGCGCGCCCGCGATCGCCCGCAGGCCGAGGCGGTGCTGGCTGCGCTGCAGGCCGATCGGCGGAAAACGGGGAGCGTGCGATGTAGAAAGTGCGGCGAAGACAATCCCGCCACCTTCGACCTCTGCTGGCACTGCGGCGCCGATCTGCAGGTTTCGTAGCTCGGGCTACGCACCTACGCCGCGACGTCGTCCTCGCCGTTCAGCAGCTTCCGTGCGCGCAACTCGCCCGCGGTGTCCGCCTTCGTCGCAGTCGGCGTTATGCTGCGCGCACGGCGCCGCAGCACCACCCACCATAGGGCGCCGCCGCCCGCGAGCAGCGCGAAAGGCCCGAACCACAGCATCCACGTGATCGGCTTGACCGGCGGCTTGTAAAGCACGAAGTCGCCGTAGCGTGCGACGAGGTACGCCTTGATGTCGTCGTCGCTCTTGCCCGCGAGCGCGAGCGAGCGCACCTCGCGGCGGAGATCGTCGGCCAGGTCAGCGTTGGAATCGGCAAGCGTTTGATTCTGACACACGAGGCAGCGCAGCTCGGCTTCGAGACGCTTGAGCCTCAGGTCGAGCGCGCTCATGCCGGCCGCGGTTTCACCGTTGGGCGACACCGGGTCCACTGCGGACGTGGCGGCAGCGCAGGCGAGCAGCAGCGCGGCGATTGCGGCGCGTGCGATCACTTCTGCAGCTCCCGCACCAGAGGCAGAATTTTTTGCTTCAATGCCTCGGGCGTCAGCGGGCCGATCTGCTTGTAGCGGACGACGCCGGCCTTGTCGATCAGGAACGTTTCCGGCACGCCGTACACGCCGTAATCGATGCCGACGCGTCCGTCGCGATCGACGATCGAGGCCGTATACGGGTCGCCGTGCTGCGCGAGCCACGCGCGGCCGGCGTCGGGTTCGTCCTTGTAATCGAGGCCGTACACGGGAACGATATTGGCCTTCGCGAGCTCCACGAGCAGCGGATGTTCGACACGGCACGACACGCACCACGAGGCCCACACGTTCAAGAGCCACACCGTGCCCTTCAGGTCGGCGGTGGCCAGCGTCTCGCTCGGCACGTGCAGCTTGGCAAGCGCAAACGCGGGCGCGGGCTTGCCGAGCAGCGGCGAGGGCACTTCGCGCGGATCGCGGCTCAGGCCCACCCAGAGGAAGGCGACGAGGATCACGAAGATCGCCAGCGGAAGCGACCAGCGCAGTGATTTCACGGCCGGTCCTCGGTCAATCCGCCGGCGCGCCCGCGCTGGCCGCAGGGCCGATAGCGCCGGTCCTGCGCTGGATCGCGAGTCGATAGCGCCGGTCGCAGACCGCGACGATCCCGCCCAGCGCCATCAGGAACGCGCCCGTCCAGATCCAGTCGATGAACGGCTTCAGATAGATGCGCACGCCCCAAGCGCCGTCGATGTCATCGGCGGCCAGCGGCTCGCCCAGCGATACGTAGCGATCGCCGAAGAGTCCGATGTCGATCGCGGCGATGGTCATCGTCTGGCCCGAAGCGTTGTAGATCCTCTTTTCGGGCTTGAGCGTCTCGATGAGCCGGCCGTCCTTGCGCACTTCGACCGTGCCCGTCAACGCGCGGTAGTTCGGCCCGGGACCGGGAACCACGCCGAGGAACTTGAACGCATAGCCGCCTGCGTCTAGGGTCTGGCCAAGGTCGAGACGTACGTCCTGCTCGCTTTCGTAGCCCTTGACCAGCGTGACGCCGACGATGAACACCGCGACGCCCAGATGCGCGAGCAGCATGCCGTAGTAGGAAGGCGAATTCGCCGCGAGTTTGGCGACGAGCCCATGCCGGTGCGATCCCGCGAGGCGCGTCCGCAGGTTCACGACGCTGCTGACGACGACCCACAGCGCGAGGAACAGGCCC
>VBCS01000185.1 GCA_005888955.1 Betaproteobacteria bacterium | reverse complement strand
ATCAATCCTTTTCGCAGCAACTTCGAGTCGGAACCGCCCCAAGGCGTGCGCACGCCGCGGCAGTAGCCCGGAGCGGGCGCTGATTTCGCCGGCCCAGTGAAAGTGCTCACTGCCTGCACCTCGTGCCTGCAGGGCCTGTCGCGGTTCAACGACGACGCAGGCACCGCCGCCGATTACATCGTCGTCGAGATCGCGCGTCGCATCCTCGGTGACGGTTGGCTCCCCGATTACGTCAACGCGGCGAGTAAGGGCGGGATCGAGCGCGTCCTGCTCTAGCAGCGCGATCAGCGGCGGCGAGCGACGATAAAGGACGGCGCTTGCATCGTCGACGCGAAGAGCGCGGGGCCGGCGTTGCCGGTGATCGCTGCTGCGTCGAACGCGGGCTCGGCGAAATGAGCGCTGGCGACGATCGATATCGTGGCTACAGCGACGCACACGGCGCTCAAGATCCAGCGGGCCTTGCGCGAACCTCGCCCGTCCTGGAAAAAGGCCCCGCGACTGCGCGCGGGGCGCGCAGCGCGGGTTGGAGGCAAGGGCTGAGCCGGCGGCAATGAGGCAGCGGTGTCGGAATCGTCGGGGCCCGCCTGCGCGGGATGCCCCAAGTTGCGAAGTTCGATGATGCGATCCATGATTTGCTCATCCTGAAGCGTACAAGTGGTCGTGTCCATGGGCCTAAGTCTGCGCCCGACCAGGCCTTCCCTGCGGTGGAGCATTCCGCATCGGGGAAGTCGAATATTCTGCAGGCGAGAGGGGCTCCAGATGCGGGAACCGCACGCGGGGCGGCGGCCGTCGGCCCCGTCGTTTGTGCTATAAGAGCGCAGGAAACCCGAGGCACGGCTCGCGAGAAGCCCTTGACCCCGGGGCGCGCCGGGATCTCCGGCGCACGGAGAAACGGTGACCAACGAGTTCACGCTCACGCAAACCGGCACCGAGCCGACGGCGCTGGCGTTCGCCGACGCCGACGGTTGCGCACGCTGGTTGCGGGCGCTGCCGCTGTCGAACATCCCCAAGCATTACGACGCGATTCGCGATCAGTTGAAGCGGATGACAGAGGCCGACTTCACGCCGCGAGAACGTGCGCGCATCGCCGAGGTGTTCCGTGAGCCGGTTGCCTACCTGCATACCGAGCTTGCCCGCCGCTACGCCGGCAAGCCGCATCCGGCGACCGATCGCGAACACGACGCCGCCGAGCAGGGGCTCGCGCTCTGGCAGGCACTCTGGAACCAGTATTCGGCGTGTCTGAAGCCGTTGCTCGAGGGCGATCCGGAGCTGCAGGGCGTCAAAGCCAAAGTCCTGCAGCGTGGCCTGTGGGTCGGCAAGCAACTGATCTTGGTCTACGGCTTGGCGCGGCGTGTGCCAGCGGCCAATGTATGGCAGGAATTGCACGCGTATTATCGCCTCGCCGAGATCCTGGAATGCTCGGTCAGCGCGGTGTCCGACGAGCTGATGCCCAACGCGGTGGGCGTCTCGTGCTACTCGACCTATTCGCACGCGTTGCTGTTGAATCTGGCCGATCCCTGTGCAATGACGGTGCGGCAGATCGAGTTGACCGACCGCTGGCTCGCGATGTGGGCGCGCAAGGTCTTCCCGTATGCGCAGCAACGCGAGACCGAGGTCCCGGTGATCGTCATCGACCTCGATGCACCGGCTGGAGCTTCGCTGGTTGCGGTCGCGCCGCGCCACACGAGCGAAGCCACGCGGTTCGGTTATCCGGCCAAGCTCGCAACCAGCGTCCGGGGACGGTTGAAGCGGCTCGCCAGCGGGGCCAATCCGGCCGAGCTGCAACTCGGTCACGAGGTCTCCGTCGAAGCGTCCGCGGCGCTTCTTTCGCATCTCGACTCGCGCTGGTACGCGCCGCCGAAAAAGACGGGCAACGAAACGCAGACGAGCTTGGATTTGTGCGTCGGCGGTCTCGGCGCCGCCTATTTCCGCGTCGCGGGACGCACGTTCAACCGCCAGGACCCTTTGGGCAGGCTGTCCTACCACGGCACGCAGCATCTGGCCACACTCGGAGCCCTGACCGACTACGACCGCAACAAGGACGAGGCAGAGAAGAGCTGGGCATGGGAACATTGGCAGGGAATCTATGATTGGGACGAGGCGAACGTCCGCCGCATCGGCGCCGCGCAGCATCGATGGCATCTGGAACAGCTCGTCATCGTCCGTGACGACGAGCGCGTGCGCTGCGGCTATGTGAGGCGGGTGGCGCTGGACAGCCATGGAGAACTCTCCGTGACACTCAAGCTGTGGTCCGGCTCGCCGACCGCGCTGGGCGTGCGCGCACTCACGACGATGCTGTCGGAGGATCCGCCGGTTCCCGTCGTCCTTCTCGGAACCACGACCGACGAGAAGGCGTCGATAATCACGCCGCCGCGGACGTTCAATCCGGGCCGCATCCTGCGGTCGTTCGACTCGGGCCCCGAGCGACGCTTTCGCCTGACGCGTCTCGTTCAGCGCGGAGCGGATTTCGAGCGCGTTGCCTTCGAGGAATCGCCCGCGTAGCCATACCGCGGAGGCGGTGACGCCGATGCCGAATCGACTCGCAGGGGAGACGAGCCCGTACCTTCTCCAGCACGCGGGCAATCCGGTCGACTGGTACCCCTGGGGCGAAGAGGCGCTCGCCCGCGCGAAGGCCGAGGACAAGCCGATTCTGCTTTCGATCGGCTATTCCGCCTGTCACTGGTGCCACGTGATGGCGCACGAGTCCTTCGAGGACGAGGGCGTCGCCGCGCTGATGAACGACCTGTTCGTCAACATCAAGGTCGACCGCGAGGAACGGCCCGACCTCGATCAGATCTACCAGACGGCGCACGCGATGCTCACGCAGAGGAGTGGCGGCTGGCCGTTGACGATGTTTCTCACGCCGGACCAGGCGCCCTTCTTCGGCGGAACGTATTTTCCGAAGGCCTCGCGCTACGGCCTGGCCGGCTTTGCCGATCTTCTACCGCGGATCGCCGCCGCTTATCGCCAACAGGGCCCGGCGATTGCCGAGCAGAACGCAAGGCTCAAGGCCGCGTTAGCGCTTACCAACCCGGATGCGCAGGACGCGCGCGCTGCATTGCCTGTCGATGCGCCCAAGCTTGCCTTCGCCGCCCTCATGCGCTCGTTCGACCGCGTCTACGGAGGCTTTGGCGGCGCGCCGAAATTTCCGCATCCGTTCGAGCTCGAGTTCTGCCTGCGTCGCTACGCCTCGCGCGGCGACAAGAGCGCACTCGAGATCGCCACGGTTACGCTCGCGCGCATGGCCGAGGGCGGTATCCACGACCAGCTCGGCGGCGGCTTCTGCAGATACAGCGTCGACGCCGAATGGACGATTCCGCATTTCGAGAAGATGCTCTACGACAATGCCGCGCTGCTCGCGGTGTACGCCGACGCCTGGCGAGCGACCGGGGAGGCAGCGTTCGCGCGTGCCGCGCGCGGCATTGTCGCCTGGACATTGCGCGACATGCGCGCGCCCGAGGGCGCTTTTTACTCCAGCCTCGACGCCGACAGCGAGCACGAGGAAGGCAAGTTCTACGTCTGGACTCCGGATGCCGTCCCCAATTTCGAGCACGCGACGTGGCACTTGCGCGTCGGCGTGCCGCTGGCCGACGTGGCGCGCGAGCTCGGAATTGCATTGGAGGCTGCCGAAACGCGGCTGGAGCTCGCGCGCGCGAAGCTCTTCGCCGCGCGCGAACAGCGCGTCCACCCGGGGCGCGACGACAAGGTCCTCACCTCCTGGAACGCGCTGATGATTGGCGCGCTTGCCCGCGCGGCACGCGTGTTCGACGAGGCGGAATGGCTGGCCGCGGCCCAGCGCGCGGCCGATTTCCTGCGCGGCTCACTCTGGCGCGACGCGAGGCTCCTCGCCACCTACAAGGACGGCCGGTCGCACTTGAATGCCTATCTCGACGATCATGCCTATCTGCTCGCCGCATTGCTCGAGCTCCTGCAGACGTCGTTCCGGACGCAGGATCTGTCCTGGGCGATCGAAATCGCCGACGCCTTGCTCGAGCGGTTCGAGGATGCGGCGAGCGGCGGCCTCTTTTTCACCAGCCACGACCACGAGGCGTTGATCCATCGGCCCAAGCCGGCGCACGACAATGCGACGCCTGCGGGCAACGGTATCGCTGCGCAGGCGCTCCTCACGCTCGGCCACTGGCTGGGCGAGGCGCGTTACCTCGACGCCGCGGAGCGCACGCTGCGCGCGTTTGCCGGCGAGCTCGGAGAGCGGCCTTCCGGTGTTGCGTCGCTGCTGATCGCCCTCGAAGAATGGACGAGTCCACCGACGAAGGTGCGTACGCTCGACCTCTCCCGCGCGGGAGCGCTCACTGGCGCCCTGGCACGCCCGCATCAAGACGGCGAAGCTGCGGCCACAGCATGGGTGTGCACGGGCACGTCGTGCTTGCCGCCGATCCACGCGCTCGAAGCGCTCGAGCGAGGGCTCGCCGGCGAGGCCTGATCGATCTTTCGCCTGCCACCGTTGTGGCGTGGCGACGATGCTTCCGGTAACATTGCGGGCGTTTTTTCCCCCATCGTCTTAGCACCGGAGATAACGATGAAGCGCTACGGCATGCTGCTCGCCGCCGCTCTTTTCGTCGCGGGCGGCGCCAACGCCGCGCTCGACAACAAGGCTGCCGAGGAGCTGATGAAAAAGGATGGCTGCGCGGCCTGTCACGCCATCGACAAGAAAGTCATCGGACCCGCGTACCAGGAAGTTGCGGCGAAGTACAAGGGCGATGCCTCCGCGGCGGCAAAACTCGCCGACAAGGTCAAGAAGGGCGGTGTCGGGGTCTGGGGTCAAATTCCGATGCCGCCAAACGCGCAAGTCTCCGACGCGGACATCAAGAATCTCGTCGCCTGGATCCTGTCGCTGAAGAAGTAGATCGCCAAGTGCGGGCGGTGAGCCGCGCGAACCAGCGCGGCTTACCGCCCGAGTACGTCATCTAGAGTTTTGACAAGCCGGATCACCGCCGGTAACCTTGCTGCTCCCGTACAGGAGAGCGCGGTTTCCAGCGATGTACGCTGGCGCCCGCCGCCGAAGGCGTAACTCCCGCAATCGCTCAGGCACCCAGGACTGCGCGGGCGCAGCAACCAATCTGGCGGCCCACCGAAGGGGCATCCGGCGCCGCTTTTGTTCGGCGCCGCAATCTCTCAGGTAAAAGGACAGACGGGGCGAAACCGGCATGCACGGTATCGCCCTTTTTTGTTGTCCGGGAGAAGCCATGCTCCGACAGACTCCGCTCAACGCCGCGCACCGCGCCGCCGGTGCGAAGATGGTCGACTTCGGCGGCTGGGAGATGCCGGTCAGCTATGGCTCGCAGATCGAAGAACACCACGCGGTGCGCCGCGACGCCGGCATGTTCGATGTCTCGCACATGCTCGCGGTCGATCTTACCGGCGACGAAGCGCGCGCTTTCCTGCGCTACGCGCTCGCCAACAACGTGGACAAGCTCGCGGTGCGAGGCAAGGCGCTCTATTCGTGTCTGCTCCGGCCCGACGGCGGGATCCTCGACGATCTGATCGCCTACTTTCTGCGCGAGGATGCTTTCCGCATCGTGGTTAACGCGGCCACGGCGGACAAGGACGTCGCCTGGCTCAACGCCTTGATTGCCGGGCGCGCCTCGGAGCTTGCGCTCACGCCGCGGCGCGACCTCGCGATGATCGCGGTCCAGGGACCCAACGCCCGCGACAAGGTGTGGCAGGCGCTGCCGGAAAGCCGCGCGGCGTCGGAGCCTCTCAAGCCGTTCGTAGCGGTAGAGTTCGGCGAGTATTTCATCGCCCGGACGGGCTATACGGGCGAGGACGGTTTCGAGATCACACTGCCTGTGGCGCGGGCAGCCGAGTTGTGGGCTGCGCTGACCGCGGCCAGCGTTCGACCGTGCGGACTCGGGGCGCGCGACACGCTGCGGCTCGAAGCGGGCATGAATCTCTACGGCCAGGACATGACCGAAGCCGAGAATCCGCTCGAGTCGGGGCTCGCCTGGACGGTCGATCTGGCGAGCCCGCGCGATTTCGTCGGCAAAGCGGCGCTCTCGGCCACGTCGATAAGACTGCAACAGGTCGGCCTGCTGTTGCAGGGCAGGGGCGGGGTCCTGCGCAGTCACCAGCAAGTGCTCACTGCCAACGGCGGCGGCGAGATCACCAGCGGCACTTTCTCGCCAACCCTCGCGCAGTCGATCGCGCTCGCCCGGGTGCCCGTCGGCGTCGCGCCGGGCGATACTGTGGCGGTGGAGGTCCGCGACAAAAAGCTCGATGCCCGCGTCGTCAAGCCGCCGTTCGTGCGTCACGGCAAAGCCCTCGTTTCGTAATCCGCTCGGAGAGCCTCCATGAACGTTCCCGCGAATCTCAAATACACCGACAGCCACGAGTGGATCCGCACCGAGCCTGACGGCACGCTTACCATCGGCATCACCGATCACGCGCAGGAAGCTCTGGGCGATCTTGTGTTCATCGAGCTGCCCGCGGTCGGGCGGACCGTGAAGGCCGGCGAGGCTGTCGCCATTGTCGAATCGGTCAAGGCAGCCTCCGACGTCTATGCCCCGGTGGCGGGTGAAGTAACGGGCGCCAATACCGAGGTGGTGGACGCTCCGGAGAAAGTCAACGCCGATGCCTACACGCATTGGCTCTACAAGCTCAAGCCCGCAAGTGCAGCCGACGTCGGCAAGCTCCTCGACGCCGCCGCCTATACCAAAGTGATCGGTGAGGCATGAGGACCCACCGATGAAAATGGACAAGCCTCGGACCGCGGTCGCTCGCCGCGCACTCGCCGAGCTGGAACAGCATCGCGGTTTAGTCGACCGCCATATCGGCACGACCGATGCCGAGCAGGCAGAGATGCTCAAGATGCTCGGCTATGCGTCTCGATCGGCACTCATCGACGCGGCCGTACCGCCCGCGATCCGCCTGCGCGGGCCGCTGGCGCTGCCCGCCGCGAAAGGAGAAGAGGAGGCGCTCGACGAATTGAAGGCAATGGCGCGCAAGAACCGCGTGCTGAAATCGTATATCGGCCAAGGCTATTACGGCACGCTGACGCCGGGAGTGATCCTGCGCAACGTGCTCGAGAATCCCGCCTGGTATACCGCGTACACGCCCTACCAGCCGGAGATATCGCAAGGCCGGCTCGAGGCGCTCGTCAATTTCCAGACGATGGTGTGCGACCTCACCGGGTTGGCCATCGCCAACGCGTCGATGCTCGACGAGGCGACCGCCGCGGCGGAAGCGATGACGCTGGCGCGTCGGGTCGGCAAGAGTACCAGCAACGCGATCTGGGTCGCGGACGATGTCTTGCCGCAGACGATCGACGTCATGCGCACGCGCGCGCTGCCGCTCGGCCTCAACGTGGTCGTCGGGCCGGCCGCGGCGGCCGCGGAGGCGGATTGCTTTGCCGCGCTGCTCCAATATCCGGGCGTCAACGGCGACGTGCGCGACTATCGCGCCCTGGCCGACGCGTTGCACGCCAAGGGCGCGCTCGTCCTCGTCGCCGCCGATCCCCTTGCGCTCACCCTGCTCGCCGCGCCGGGCGAATGGGGTGCGGACGTCGTCGTCGGCTCAAGCCAGCGCTTCGGCGTGCCGATGGGATTCGGGGGGCCGCACGCGGCATTTTTTGCGACGCGCGACGAGTTCAAGCGCAGCCTTCCCGGGCGGCTGGTCGGCGTGACCATCGACGCCAATGGACAGCCCGCGTATCGGCTGGCAT
>VBCS01000184.1 GCA_005888955.1 Betaproteobacteria bacterium | reverse complement strand
CAGCGGATGCCGCTGCCGATCCGCTTGAACGCAAGGCTGCTGATGTCATCCCAGTTGAACCAGATGAAGAATGCCTTGCCACGGATGTGATCGTCGGGCACGAAGCCCCAATAGCGGCTGTCGTCGCTGTTGTCGCGGTTGTCGCCCATCATCAGGTAGTTCCCCGGAGGGACTCTGCAGCTGAACCCGCGGTCATTGTAAACGCAGTTCTCCTTGCCTGGAAACGACCTTACGTTCAACGGATACACGGGCTGCGCCGCCGGGTTCACCGCAATGGTGTACTCGCGGTCGTCCGAACGCTCGCTCCGCCGTTCGGTCATCACATACGTCAGGCCTTCGAGGTAGCCGTACGTTCCGTCCGCAGTTTGCGGCAACGGCACGCCGTTGACCGTCAGCTTCTTGTCCAGGTAGACGACCTGATCGCCGGGCAGGCCGATCACGCGCTTGATGAAGTCCTGCGAGGGGTTGACCGGGTAGCGGAACACGATCACGTCCCCGCGCTGCGGCTCACGGGTCGGGATGATCTTCTTCTCGATGATCGGCAGGCGCATGCCGTAGGCGAACTTGTTGACCAGAATGAAATCGCCTACCTCGAGCGTGGGCCGCATCGAAGAGCTGGGGATCTTGAACGGTTCCGCGACGAAGGATCGCAGCAGGAACACGATCAGCAGTACCGGAAAAAAGCTCTTCGGATATTCGATCCACCACGGTTCGGGCACATCGCCGCGGCGCCGTTTGGCAAAGTACCACCGGTCGGCCAGAGCCATGACGCCGGTCGCGACCGTGAGCACGAACAGGATGAGTGCGAAGTTCATCAGGTCGGTGGCTGGGAACGAGCGGCCGGGAGCTGCGCGCGCGCAGCGTTGTCCGATTGAGTCCAAACCGTCCGCGCGCAGCGGCGCCGTCCATGGCCATGGATCGGCGTTGCGTTGGTCCGGCCAACGGCGCCCGCCCTCATTTCTCGCCGACCTGCAGGATCGCGAGGAAAGCTTCCTGTGGGATCTCGACGCTGCCGACCGCCTTCATGCGCTTCTTACCAGCCTTCTGCTTCTCGAGCAGTTTGCGCTTGCGCGTGACGTCGCCGCCGTAGCACTTCGCCAGCACGTTCTTGCGCAACGCCTTGACGCTCTCGCGGGCGATGATCTGGGCGCCAATGGCCGCCTGGATTGCCACGTCGAACATCTGCCGCGGAATGAGCTTGCGCATCTTGGTGACGACTTCGCGGCCGCGATACTGCGCATGCGCCCGGTGAACCATCACCGAAAGCGCGTCGACGCGCTCGCCGTTGATCAGGATGTCGAGCTTCACGACGTCGGTAGCGCGAAACTCCTTGAATTCGTAATCGAGCGAGGCATAGCCCCGCGACACGGACTTCAACCGGTCGAAAAAGTCCATGACGACCTCGGCCAGAGGCAACTCGTAGATCAGCATGACCTGGCGGCCGACGTACTGCATGTTTTTCTGTACGCCGCGCTTCTCGGTGCACAACGTCAGCACCGGGCCCACATATTCCTGCGGCATGAGAATCGTCGTGGTGATGATCGGCTCGCGGATCTCCTCGACGCGCGAAAGATCCGGCAACTTGGCCGGATTCTCGATGTCGATCAGCGTACCGTCCCGCAGCAGTACCTGATACACGACCGTCGGCGCGGTAGTGATGAGGTCCATGTCGTATTCGCGCTCGAGTCGTTCCTGCACGATATCCATGTGCAGGAGACCGAGGAAGCCGCAGCGGAAGCCGAAGCCCAGCGCCTGCGAGACCTCGGGCTCGTAATGCAGCGACGCGTCGTTCAACTGCAGTTTCTCCAGCGCGTCGCGCAGCGCTTCGTACTGGTTGGCCTCGACCGGATACAAGCCCGCGAAGACCTGCGGCTTGACTTCCTTGAAGCCGGGGAGCGGCTCCTTCGCCGGTCGCGCCGCGAGCGTCACCGTGTCGCCGACCGGAGCCGCCTTGAGCTCCTTGAGGCCGGCGACGACGAATCCGACATCGCCGGCCTCGAGTCGGTCGCGCGCCACCGCCTTCGGCGTGAACACTCCCACCTGCTCGCAGTTGTATGCCGCGCCCGTCGCCATGAGCAGGATGCGGTCTTTCGGCCTGAGTGTCCCCTGCATCAACCGCACGAGCATCACGACACCGACGTAGTTGTCGAACCAGGAATCGATGACCAGCGCCTGCAACGGCGCGCCCGGATCGCCCTGCGGCGGGGGAATGCGTGCGATCACCGCCTCGAGCACGTCGTCGACGCCTTCGCCCGTCTTCGCGCTCACCCGGATCGCATCGCTCGCGTCGATGCCGATGATGTCTTCGATTTCCGCGATGACGCGCTCCGGCTCGGCGACCGGCAGGTCGATCTTGTTGAGCACCGGAACGACCTCGACGCCCTGCTCGAGGGCCGTGTAGCAGTTGGCGACCGTCTGCGCCTCGACGCCCTGCGAGGCGTCGACGACCAGCAGCGCCCCTTCGCAGGCCGCGAGCGAGCGCGAGACTTCGTACGCGAAATCGACGTGGCCCGGCGTATCGATCAGGTGGAGGCTGTAGGTCTGGCCGTCGCGGCCGGTGTACGACAGTGCGGCCGTCTGCGCCTTGATCGTAATGCCGCGCTCGCGCTCCAGGTCCATCGAGTCGAGCACCTGCTCGCCCATCTCGCGCTCGGGCAGGCCGCCGCAACGCTGGATGAACCGGTCCGCCAGCGTCGATTTGCCGTGGTCGATATGCGCGATGATCGAGAAGTTGCGTACGTTCTGCATGAAACACGAAGGGCACCGCACCGGTGCCCTCGGTCGCCCTCATTGCCTTCGAAAGCCGCGGCTTGAGCCGCGGCGGAATATATTGAATTGACGCGAATTTTAGCCGAAATCCTGCGCCTGCGCGACCACCGATTGGCGTCCGGCGCGAGTTAGCGCAGAATCCCGGGCACCCGCGCTCCGGTTTTCACGCCGGCGGGCCAGGCCTCCGAGGCGAAGGGGCCGGATGGCAGTATCGCGGGCTTTAGAGACCGGCGCGAACCGGATCTGCGAGCGCCGGACCAGGTTGCGGCAGCTATCATCGAGGAGGAAAAATGTCGCTCAAACAGATAGCCATTATTTTCGGTGTCGTTTTTGTCGTCGTCGGCGCGCTCGGCTGGGTTCCCGCGGTCAATCCGGGCGGCAAGCTGCTCGGCCTGTTCGACGTCAATCCGGCCCACAACTTCGTGCATCTCGCGACCGGAATCGTTGCCATCATCGCCGGCGTTTCGGGCGAAAAGGCGTCACAGATCTTTTTCCAGGTCTTCGGCGTGATCTACGGATTGGTCGCGGTACTGGGGTTCTACTACGGCGATCAGCCGTTGCTTGGCATCGTTTCCAATAGCAGCGCAGACTCGGTGTTGCACGTCGTTATCGCGATCGTTGCGCTCTATCTTGGCTTCGGCATGAAGCCCGCCGCGACGCCAACGACATAGCGACGATTCGGCATGAGGGCGGCTGACGGTCCGACGGCGGTTTAGGGAGCCCAGGGAACCTGATCCGCCGCGCTGGCGAGATAGGTCGTCAGCACCGTGCGGTCGACACGGTAATGGAATAGCTCGCGATCGCCGGCGAGCAACACCGGGACACGATCACCCCAACGCGCCTCGAGGGCGGGATCGCCATCGACATCGATCTCGTCGACCGCAACGGCGGCCGCTGTGGCAAGCGGAGCGACTTCGGCGCGCATTTCGTCGCAGAGATGACAGTACGCGCGGGTTAGCAACGTCAACCGCACCAGGTTCCTTGCTACTCTCCGCCGGCGCCGTTGCCAACCTTGACGCTCGAATAGAATTGCGCGTCGCCGCGCCGCAACAGAAATGTCACCGCAGCGCCTTTATCGAGTTTGGCGATCAGCGTGTTGATCTGCTCGGCGTTCTTTGCGTCGATGGCCGCGCCCTTGTTGATCACCGCCAGGATCACATCGCCCGGCTGGATGTTGCCGCGCACGCCGCCGCTGATGTCTTCGACGAGCACGCCGTTCTTGATCTCGAGCTCTTTTTTCTGATCCTCGGTCAGGTCGGAAAGCACCATGCCCATGCGGTTCGGCTTGGCCTTTTCCTTGCTCGGTGCGCCCTTGCGCACCGGTCGCTGCGTCTCCTCGTCCTTGAGCTCGGCAACGGTGATCGTCACCTCCTTGGTTGCGCCTTTGCGCCACACCTGCACCGGGATCCGGGTCCCCGGCTTGATCTGGGTGATGATGCGCGGAAGCTCGGAGGAGGAATTGACCGTCCGCCCGTCCGCCTTGAGGACGATGTCGCCGGATTCGACGCCGGCCTTCTCCGCGGGGCCGCCTTTTTCGACCGAGTTGACCAGAGCGCCGGCGGTCTTCGCGAGCCCGAACGCATCGGCGGTTTCCTTGCTCACTTCCTGGATCTGCACGCCGATGCGGCCGCGGGTCACCCGGCCCTTGTCCTGAAGCTGCTTGACGACATTCATCGCCACGTCGATGGGGATGGCGAAGGCGAGCCCCATGTAACCGCCGGTGCGGCTGTAGATGAGCGAATTGATGCCGATGACCTCGCCTCTCATGTTGAACAGCGGACCGCCCGAGTTGCCGGGATTGATCGGCACGTCGGTCTGAATGAACGGGACCAGGTTCTCGTTGGGCAGCTCGCGGCCCTTAGCGCTGACGATGCCGGCGGTGATCGTGTTTTCCAGCCCGAAGGGCTTGCCGATCGCGGCGACCCACTCGCCGACCTTGAGCCTTTCGGGATCGCCGATTGTCACCTTGGGCAGCCCGGTCGCTTCGATTTTCAATACGGCAACGTCGGTGCGCTTGTCGACGCCGATGACCTTGGCCCTGAATTCGCGCTTGTCGGAAAGCTTGACCATGACTTCGCTCGCGTCATCGACGACATGCGAATTGGTCAGAATGTAGCCGTCGGAGGAGAGGATGAAGCCTGACCCCACCGACTGCTGCTCGAGATCGCGCGGTCGCTCGCGGCCGCGCGGGACCTGGCCGAAACGACGAAAGAATTCGTAGAACGGATCGTCCTCGGACAGATCCGGAAGTTGCGAGCGGCGGACGGTCTGCGTGACGTCGACGCTGACGACCGCAGGCCCCTGCTGCTCGTAGAGCTCGGTGAAGTCCGGCAAACCACGGCTCGACTGCGCCGCGGTCGCGGGTGCGAACGAAACGGCGCCGGCGAGCGCACCGATGAGCGTCCATATGCTTAGTTTCATGTAGCCCTTCCCTGTGGTTCCTGCGAATGCGTGACGCGTGCCATCCTAGCGATGGGCAACGGAATATGCGATCTGGCGGACCGTGGCGCCGGGCGTCTCGCCCAATACGGTCACCAGATGATCGTTGAGCTGGCGGCTGTA
>VBCS01000183.1:1722-3377 GCA_005888955.1 Betaproteobacteria bacterium | reverse complement strand
GCGGCGAGATACGCTTCCTGCACGGCATCCTCGGCCTCGGCGTCGTCCTTGAGGATTGAGCGCGCGAGGCGATAGAGCAGGCGGTTGTGCGCCCGCATCAGGGTCTCGAATGCGCGCTCGTCGCGCTGACCTATCCGGCGCGCCAGCTCGGCGTCGTCGGGCGGCCGTTCCGCCGCAGCTGCTGCAGTCATCCCCGATCCTTCTTCCCGGCTAGATTTGAAACATTAGATGAAACGGCGAGACCCGGCGTTCCCGAAGAAAGCAGAACGGGCTCCAGACCGCGCCGAGCGTCGTAGCGCGGGCTGACCCCGGACTCGATCCGGGGGAATTTATTCGGCCGCGGCGGTGGATGAGGCGCCGCGTGGCGATGAATTCGCACCGACGCGCGGCGCGTTCGGTGATGGTTGCTTCAACGCGCGCGTTTCCACATTTTCCTTTGCGTCCTGCATCAGCGCCCGGCAATCGGCGTCCGTGGCGCCGCCGAAATCGATCAATGGCAGGAGCGCGGCCACCGGCGTCGCCGCGACACCCAACGCCACCGACGTCCCGACGCGAACGGCAATCGGACCGGTCGCCGGATGAATCTTCGGCGATTTGAAGCTGCCGTCGATGAGGATCGGACCGCGCAACGCCATTACGCTCGCTTTCTTGGACTTCGCGCTGAGCGTCAAGGCGTAGCGTTCGTTCGCAAGATCGACGCTGCCTTCACCAAGGATCTTTTCCGCGTCGGTATCCATCACCAGGGTCCGCGCCGCCATGGTGCCATTCTCGGCAACGAAGTCGGCGACGACGCAATGGATCGCCGAATTTTCGTCGCCCTTCAACAGCAACGGCACCGCGCGCGCCAAGTCCAGATTCGTGAGGACCACCGCGAGCGCGCTGGCTTCGCCGCCGCGGCTGATCAACGCGACTTCGCCATTACTCGACGCCAGCATGTCGGCGATCGAATTGCCGGTGGCGGAAAGGCGCACGCGACCGCCAACCTTGCCCGCGCTTCCCTTCGGCGGCTTGAATCCGGGGAGGAGCTGCTTCAGCTCGACATTGCGGACCGTCACATCGGCATTGGTCTTGATCACCTTGTTGCGCGCATCGAGCACCAGCGTCGATTTCACGTCGCCGCCGCCGACGCCGAAATCGAGCGGCTGCAGCTTGAGCACGCCTCCCTGCAGATCCATCGTCATCTTCATGTCGTCGAACGGCAGGTTCGACGCCATGAAGCGCTTGCCCTTGAAGAGCAGCTTGGCGTCGACCGAGCGCAGCTTCTCGAGGTCGTAGGGTCTGTCAGGCAGCACTCGCCCGGACGCCGCGCGCTTGGCCGCTTCCTGGTTCTGCTCGGCGGTTCTCGCGCTCGGCGGCGCATCCGCCGGCGGCAGGCCGATCAGGCCGCCGAGATCCTTGTAGTTGAGGAGTTGCGACACGATGTCGGCGTCGACGCGCGGAACCGCTGGACTGCGGTCGAGCGCGAAGTTGCCCGCAACGTCGCTTTCGCCGACCTTGCCGGTGAACGCGTTGAAGGTCCATACCTTGCCGGCGTGCTTGAGCTGCCCGCTGACGCGATACGGCGGCGTCCACGGAAACGGCACGGGAACAATCGGGTAGAGCTGCGACAGATCGCGCCCCTGCAACGTGAGCGATCCGGCGACGTTGTCGATGTT
>VBCS01000183.1:0-1476 GCA_005888955.1 Betaproteobacteria bacterium | reverse complement strand
GTGTCCGTCCGCGCCGCGCTCGAGCAGCACTTGCGGCTGCACGAGCGTGACCTCGGGCAGGGACACGGGCCCGCTGAAAAGCGAAGCGACGTCGACGCGCACGTCGACCCGCTGAGCTCGTGCCATCACCGGCTCGGCGGACCAGGAAGCGTTGTGGACGGTGACCGAATCGGCGGAAAAGAGCGGCTTGAGCGACCACTCGCCCTGCAAGTTACCCTCGATCGCTACCGGGCGGCCGACTCTTCCGCTCAGGTAATTGGCAAGGGGACTGCGCAGCCAATTCCACTCGAAGAAGGCGACGATGATCGCGATGAGCCCAGCGACACCGAGGAAAATCCAGGCTTTTTTGGGTATCTGCATCGCGGCTCGCCTTCTATCGAGGCTCTAGCTTGGAAACCCTGGTCCTGGGGGAAGTTCGCCCTATATTCGCCACGGCCTTTTTTGTAGGACAATCACCTACAAATCGCCGGAAAGTGATAGCATCTTTGCCCGCGAAGGGTCTCGACTAGGAGCCAACGATGGATCGCCGGCTTGATTGGATCGCATGGAAGGGGCTGCTTGCCGCGGCGCTGTACTTCGCCATCATCGAACAGGTCGGCTGGGTCCAATACGCCCTAAGCGCATTCGTCTGGTCGATGCTCGTCATCAGCCTGTGGAGCACGCCGCCAGGCTCCGCGTTGCGGCAGAGCCCGCCGGCCGCGGTCTCACCGGCGTACGTCATGGTCTTCGACCTCGGCGTCCTCGTCGCGATGTTCCTCGCACATTGGTACTGGACCGCGTTCGCCTACGCGGCGACCTGCGGGTGCCTTGCGCTCATCCAATCCCGAAGGACGAGCAAGCCGTAGCGCGGGATTCGTAGGGCCGAATGTATTCGGCTAAAAAAACGATGCGGCTTAACGAGCGCGGAAGGCCGCGACGTAACGTACTAATGCCGACACCTGTCGCTGCCTGATTTCCTCCGCAATATCCGCGTCTGACGGGTCGCCGGGAGCTGCGGGGTCTCGGATTTCTTTCGGGACGTCATACGGCGCGCCATTGATAACGGTCTCGTCCGCTGGGTCGGCCGGTTCGGCTCTCCCAGATGCCCGAAATCTGTTCATCCAGTCCATTGTTGTTTCCTCCACGACAGCCGATCATTGGCGGTCCGCCGATGAATGCGGTGATTTCCTGTGCACTGCGTTCAGCGACTTTTCCTGTTTGCCTTATCGAGTGCCTCCTCGACATTGCCCGCGCCCCTCTGCGCATTGCCTTGCACCTGCTTCGCAATGCCTTTCGCCTGCTGGGTTTTGTTACCAGTCAGTTCTCCAAGCTTTTGTTGGACCTTGCCCGCAACGTTCTTGGCAGCGCCTTTCATTTGATTGCGGTTCATGGTGTACCCCCCTCGAACGTGGCTCATGCGCGTAGCGGACCATACTGCGATTCGCAGGAACTGCCTATCGGCGTAAGTCTGAATGTGATGTAGGACTGCGCGGTAAA
>VBCS01000186.1 GCA_005888955.1 Betaproteobacteria bacterium | reverse complement strand
AGGTCGCGCTTACATCATGTTGCCGCGGACGGCGACCGCAGGCTTCACGGAACCGATTCCAGCCAAGCCGTTCGACACAGCTCCAGGACCGGAGCCCTCGCTGCGCGCCAGGCGCGCTGCACCCGCCTCGTTGGCCGCGATAATCGCCCTCACCCGTTCGTTCGCAAGCTGGTCCTGCGAATGGAAGACGTCGGTTGCATAAGTCGGCGCGCTTTGCACGAGCGGTAGCCGCGTCGAGCGCAATGCGCACCGGCACGCGTTGCACGATCTTGATCCAGTTGCCGGTCGCGTTTTGCGCCGGCAGCAGCGCGAAGGCCGAACCCGTGCCGGCGCCGAAGCCGGCCACCTTGCCGTGATATACGACCTTGCCACCGTAGAGGTCGGCGGTGAGCTTTACGGGTTGCCCCACGCGCATCCCGGCAAGTTGCGGCTCCTTGAAATTCGCGTCGACCCACACCTGATCGAGCGGAACGATCGCCATCAGGGGAGCACCCGGGGCGACTCGCTGCCCGAGCTGAACTGCGCGCTTGGCGACGAAGCCCGACACCGGCGCGGGCAAAGCGGTGCGCGAATACGTGAGATAGGCATCGCGGACGCGAGCGGCGGCATTACGCACATCGGGGTGATTGTCGACGGTCGTGCGATCGACACGCGCACGGTTCGCTTCCAGCTCCTGCTGCGCCGCGAGCAAGGCCGCCCGCGCACTGTTGGCTGCGTCGCGCGCGTGCTGTCGCTCCTCGCCGGAAACCGCGCCCGAGCTCGCCAGACGTTCGCGGCGCGCAAGGTCCTCATTGGCCTTGGCGAGATCCGATTGCCGCATGGCAACTGTCGCCTGCAATTGCGCCGACGTCGCGAACAGGCTGCGGACCTCACGCACCGTCTTGGCGAGCTGCGCGTCTGCCTGGTCGAGCGCAACCTTGGCATCCGCCTGATCGAGCTGCACCAGCGTACGTCCCGCCGTGACGAACTGGGTGTCGTCGGCGCCGATGGCGACCACCGTCCCGGAGATCTGCGGTGTGATCTGAACCACGTTGCCGTTGACGTAGGCGTCGTCGGTCGATTGCACGTGGCGCAAGGCGAGCGCCCAGTAGATCCCGCAGGCGATGCCGAGAGCGGCAAACGCACCGACGACGATCAAAAGCCAGCGCTTGCGCTGCGTCGGCGCTGTAGAGGGGGAAGCTTGCGTTGATTCGCTCATGATGAATTCCTTGTGTGAAGCGATTCTGGCTGTCAGTGCAGGACGGCGATCGGCAGCACATCGCTCGCCAACACCGCAGCCAGGTCGCGGACGGGTTTCGCGCTCGGAGTCGGGCCATGCGCGGCCAGGACCTGCGGCGCCCATTCGATGACCCAGGATTCGCCGAGCACGATAGCGATCGCGGCCGCGACGATGGCGACGCTCACCGCGCCACGCCGCAACAATCGCGCGAGTGCGGCTCGCGCTCGGCCGTTGGAGTTGCAGGTATCACATAGCATAGTCATGGTATTGCTCCGTTCTTTTTCGATATTCCTCCGTTCTCTTTCATCTGCTTCAATGCGCGGCCGCGACCGACAGGGCTGCTTCATCGAATCCACCGCCAAGCGCACGCACGAGATCGATCTCGAGCGCGAGTTGACGCGAGCGCAGGTCGGCGTCGAGGCTCTGTTGCGCGAGCAACGGCGTCTCGGCGCTCAGCACCTGCAGATAGTTGCCGATGCCCTCGCGATAACGCAGGAGCGCGAGGTCGTAGGCTTCCTGCGCGGTCGCCTGCGCCTGCAGCTGCTGCCTACGCTGCTCGTCGACGCTTTGGTGAGACGCGAGCTGATCGACGACGTCTCGCATTGCGTCGGCAAGCGTCTGGTTGTACTGCTCGACCGCGATGTCGTAATCCGCGTTCCTGCCGGCCAGGTTGGCGCGCAGCCTCCCGGCATCGAAGATCGGCAAACTTGCCGCCGGGCCGAAGCCCATCATGCGGCTGGCAGCGGAAAGAAAGCCGGCGCCGCCCAGGCTCTGCAAGCCGACGAAGGCGATCAGATTCACGTTGGGATAGAACTCCGCCTTGGCCGAGGCGATGTCCTTTTGGGCGGCTTCGACGCGGGCGCGCTGCGCGATGAGGTCCGGCCGGCGACCGAGCAGTTCAGCGGGCAGCACCGACGGCAGCGCGACCGGCGCCAGCGCCGTGGCCACTGGCCGATTGATTGCGAGTCCGCGATCCGGCCCCTGGCCCAGCAAGGCGGCGAGCTGATTGCGCGTGAGCTGAATCGTTTCCTGCAGTTGCGCGATCTGCTCGCGCGTCGCGGGTAGCGCCGATTCGGCCTGCTTCAATTCCAGGCGCGAGTCGATTCCCGCGGCATTGCGGTCCCGCGTCAACGCATAGATCTGCTCGCGCTCGCTAAGCGTCGCTTCGGCAACGTCGAGCTGCAGATACGCGCGCTGCAATTGAACGTAGGCCCGGGCGACGTTCGTCGACAGCGCAAGCCGCGCCGCATACGCGTCGACCGCGGTCGCTCTGGCTTGCCCAAGTGCGCTTTCGTAGGCCGCCCGGTTCTTGCCCCAGAAGTCCAGCTCCCAGTTCAACGTTGCCTGCAGCTGGTGCAGCGTGCTCCAGCTCCCGGCAAGCGGCGGAGGCACCTCACCTTTCCCGCTGAAACGCTCGCGGGTGATCTCCAGGTCGGCATCGACGCGCGGATACAGTGACGAGCGGGCGGTATCGGCAAACGCGAGCGCCTTGCGCGCCCTCGCCGCGGCGATCTTCAGCGTCGGGCTGTCCGTGCGGCCGTGCCGGCAAGCGACTTCTCGGCGGCGAGCGCGTCCGCGTTTTTCAGTGTCGCTTGCGTCGACAGTCCACTCGTGCTCGCGCAGCCTGCGGCGAGCAGAATGGCCGTCAACAAACCTGCGATCGGTCCGAGCCGGGCGCTCATTGGTGTACCCCCACGCTTGCGGCTGCCGCTGCTGCGCTGCCCCCCAAGGGGGCGTAACGAGCGCCTTGGGACGGCCCGGCGGCGCTCATATCTGCGCCCCTCCGCGACCGTGGGTCACGGGCCGGTGGCGATAAAGCCATAGGAGCAACGCCAGCAGGGAGCCGCCCGGCAGGATCAATTCCACCGCGAGATAGGGCCCCAGATTGCGCAGCTGACCGACGATCCACACGATCCATGAATTTTTCATCGCTTGTTCCGCCTTCTTCTTCCTCTATTGCTGCCATGGCTGACGGTGCCTAGGCAGTTATCTGTACAAAAAAAATCAATCGTTGGCCAGCATTCGCTGCAGCAAGCGCTCGAGTTGCTGCGCTTCGGCCTTGGTAAAACCTCTTAGCCTTCGATTCGTCGCTGCGAGGTTCACGACGCGACGGTCCTCCGGGCTACGGACGCGGCGCACGAGCCCCTTGCGCTCCAGCCTATCGATCATCCGCGTCATCGCTCCCGGGTCGTACGACACGCCCTTGCATAACCCGGATGCGGAGTCCACGCCGGTCGCCAGGTTCACCAGGATCACGTACTGCGCGGCAGTGATATCGAAAGGCGCGAGCTCTTCGTCCAGCGCTTCGAACAATTTGACGCGTACCCGCGCGACCAGACCGCCGATCCCCGTCTTCGGGTCGAAGGTCTTCGGGTCGTAGATCTCGGTCTTCGGTTCGGCAATTCCTGTCATGGGTAGTACCTCCTCCAAGTACCTTGGAATGTATTATATTGCCTAAGCAGTAATTGTCAAGGCTTTTGTTGCATTATATGTAGTGTTATGTTTTTCAATAACAATTATTGTGAACGGTCACAAATTTTCTAGCGCAGCCCGTTCCCCAGCTCTTGGAGGGCGCGCCGGGTAGCATCGAATCCGAGGCAGGCATCGGTGACGCTCTGGCCATAGATGAGAGTGTTCGCGTCTAGCGACTGCCGCCCGCCCACGAGGTGGCTTTCGATCATGATGGCCTTGAGCGCCGATTCGCCGGCAAGGCGCTGTGCAAGCACATCGTCGATCACCGCGAGCTGGCGTTCCGGATCCTTTTCGCTGTTGCCGTGACTGCAATCGATCATGATCGATTCTGCCAGCCCCGCGGAACGCAGCTGCGCTCGCGCGCGAGCAACGTCCTCGCGACCGAAGTTGGGTCCCGTCTCGGTTCCGCCGCGTAGCACCAGATGCGTGTAGGGATTGCCCGTGGTCTCGAGGATCGCCGGCGCACCTTCCTTGGTCAACGACGGAAATAAATGCCGATGGCGCGACGTCAGAATGGCGTCGATCGCAACTTGCACATTGCCGTCGGTACGGTTCTTGATGCCCACGGGCATCGAAAGTCCCGATGCGAGCTCTCGGTGAACCTGGCTCTCCGCGGTGCGTGCGCCGATCGCCCCCCAGCTCACCAGGTCGGTATAGAACTGGCCCAGGGTCGTGTCCAGAAACTCCGTGCCCACCGGCAGGCCCAGCTCGGCAATATCCGCGAGAAGCCGGCGCGCCGTGCGGAGTCCTTTGTTGATGTGGTACGAGCCGTCAAGGTCCGGATCGTTGATCAGGCCTTTCCAGCCGATGGTTGAAGATGCGCTCGGCCACCTCGTCCGCCAGCGCATGCAACCGGGTCGCATATTCGAACGCCGCCTTAGAGTCATGAATCGAACACGGTCCGATTACCGCGAACAGGCGCGAGTCGCGGCCGTCGATTATGGCTTCGATCGTGCGCCGCGCCGTCGTTACGCACTGGCTCGCCCGGGTCGTGAGGGGGATTTCTTCGGTGAGGATCGCGGGCGCCAGGAGGGGGCGCACACGGCTGATACGAAGATCGTCGGTCCTCATTCGGATGTCATTACAACGGAATTCCTAGTCCGGGCGAGCTCCTCGATATTGCCTCCCGGAGAGCGATGCCTCCAGAACGCACGGAGGAGCAGTCCGAGCCCCACGAAGCTGATTATCGCCGCCGGCAACCCGACAAACCAGCGCTCGAGCGCTCGCGCTTTTGCCCGCAGCACGTCCTGCACGAACCGCTCGCCTCGCGTCATCTCGTTGAAACTCTGTTGATACGACGCAATGCGCCGTATTTCCTCGTCGGATAGTGGTTCGCCCTGATAGCGCGCTGCCCGCTCCTTCGCATTCAGCCGGTCGACCTCGTTTTGAAAGCGTACGCTATCGCGCCCGGCGCTCTCGTAGATATCGCGCTCGCTTGCGCTGAGGAATCGTTCCGGACCGAATCCCGTCGCGCTCTCGAATGTTGCGGCGAGCGGCTGATCGGAGGCGGGATTGATGATCAGCCAGAGACTCGTCGCAAACGCAAGCGCAAGAGCCAGCGCGAGGACGGTACGGACTGCGTGAAGCAGATGGGTCCGTCGCCGACCGGCATCGACGAGCACGAGTGCTTTGGCGATACCCGCAAGCACAAGAAAAAGCGCGAACGCCGTCACCATGGCCGCCCCCGTCGGCAGATCGAGGATGTAG
>VBCS01000181.1 GCA_005888955.1 Betaproteobacteria bacterium | reverse complement strand
GCGGGTTGGTCGAACTGGCAATTCCGGCGCACCTTAGGTCCCAAGCTCATCCGGACCGCAGCTTGAGAGCCTTCTTGATGACGTTGAAGTCATCGTCCGGTCCGACCGCTCCATATCCCGCCCACACAAGGAGCAGCCGGTTCTGATGCTTCACGAAGGAGAGCTTCCGCTTCTTGTTCCTATTCCCCTTTTCAAGCCGGTTCAGGATGGCGTTGATCTTCTTCGTTGCCTCGGCGAGCTCGGCATCGTGAAAGTCCGAGAGCCCGGTGACCGCCCAGAACTTGCAGACTGTCTGCCAATCATCGCCCTTTAGGCAATCGATCGTGTCGCATTGTGGGTCGCCGCAAATCCAGTAATAGGTTTCAATCGGCCGTTTTCCTGTGTCGACCATAGGTTCCTCCTCCTAATTCATGCAGCCGGTTCTTTCGCCTCGGCGACGCATGCTCATTTCGCCTTGAGTCTCAGCATTTTGCGAACGGTTCGATCGTCGTCATTCGGGCCCACAAGGCCTTCGGTCGACCAGACCAGACAATGACGGTCTTTCACCTGGATGAAGCAGAGCTTCCGATCCTGGTACCGATTGCGTTTCCTGACGCCGTCCAGGATCGCGTTGATTTCCCTGGTGGCTTGCTGGAGGTCGACATCGTGGAATGTCGTGAGCTGGCGCACCTCCCAGAGCTTCGAAACCGTACAAGTACTGGTTTCACCCGTGCAGCAGTGCATCCTTTCGTCCTTGTAGAACCAGGAATATTTCTTGGTTCCCTCTTCAGGCGATTTTCCTTCGTCGGCCATAGGTTCCTCCACCTAGGAATTGTGTTGCTAGACAAACTCCCCTCCTCTTTCAATCAGGGAGTGCGGTTGGTAGCTCAATGGTGCCAGAACCATCTCGCCACTTGCAAAAGCTTTGTAACATGGCAGGGGGATGACGCGGCTGAAGGAGATGAGTTCCGGCGTCCATTCAGGCGCAATCTTCGAGAATATCAAGGCCCAACTTCGCGGGCGGCTTGTCGATAGTAAGCGCAGGAAGAGCAGGATAGTCTCGTCTTCAACGCTAACGATCAAGCCTGCTTTTTCGCATTTGTCTCCGATCTTTTCCACATGATTCTCATCGTCGAAGTGGATAGCGATCGCGAGGCCCTTGGCCCGCACCTTACGACCGCATCCGAAAGACAAGCAGCCCGTGGAATTGCACGCAGGCCGCTACGGCCCGTATGTGAAGCACGGTGGAGTCAACGCCACGCTGCCCGACAAGGATCGCGTCGATGCGGTGACGTTGGGTGAGGCGGTCGCGCTCCTCGCGGCCAAGGCCGCCAAGACCAAGAGCGCCAGGCCGTCGAAGATCGCCAAGCCCGCAGCGAAATCCGCGCAGCGCAAGCGCGTAGCTTAAGCCTTGGCGAAAGGCTGGGTCGGGCTAGAGCGCGTTGGAGCCGCCGCCGAACTTGATGCCCTGAGCGAGCGGGAGCTCGCGGCTCCAGTTGATCGTGCTGGTCTGGCGGCGCATGTAAGCCTGCCATGCGTCCGATCCAGCCTCGCGTCCGCCGCCGGTTTCCTTTTCGCCACCGAACGCGCCGCCGATCTCTGCGCCCGACGTGCCGATGTTGACGTTGGCAATGCCGCAATCGCTGCCAGTGGCCGAGAGAAAGGCTTCGGCATCGCGCAGGCTGCGCGTGAAAATCGCTGACGACAGGCCCTGCGGCACGGCGTTGTGCAGCGAGATCGCTTCCGGCAGATCGCCGCAGCGAATCACATAGAGGATAGGTGCGAAGGTCTCGCGCTGGACGACCGGCCAATCATTGCGTGCGTTGCGGACGATGGTCGGCTCGACAAAGAAGCCCGGACCCGTCTTCGCGTTGCCGCCATATACGACGGTGCCGCCGGCGGCCCGCGCCTCGGCGACGGCGCGAGTGAAGGCGGCCACTGCGGTCGCATCGATCAACGGCCCCATCAACGTCGACGGCTCGAGCGGATCGCCGATCGGCACCTGCGCGTATGCCGCTTCGAGCCGCCGCACGACTTCGGGCTCGATCGATTCGTGTACGAGGAGCCGGCGTGTGGTGGTGCAGCGCTGGCCGGCGGTGCCGACCGCGCCGAAGACCACGGCGGGAATGACCAGGTCGAGATCGGCATCCGCCGCGACGATGATCGCGTTGTTGCCCGAGCATTCGAGCAGACAGCGCCCGAATCGCTCCGCCACGACCTGTGCGATTTGCCTGCCGACCGCGGATGACCCGGTGAACGACACCAGAGAGACGCGCGGGTCGGCGGCAAGCCGCGCGGCCGCGTCGCGCCCGGAGTCGATCAGCAGCGTGAAAATCGGCGGCAAGTTGAGCTCGGCAATGATCCGGTTGCACAGCTGCTGGACGGCGATCGCCGCGAGCGGCGTCTTCGGCGAAGGCTTCCAGACGGTCGCGTTGCCGCACACCGCCGAGAGCAGTGCGTTCCACGCCCAGACCGCCACAGGGAAGTTGAACGCGGTGATCACACCGACGACGCCCAGCGGGTGCCATTGTTCGTACATCCGATGCCCCGGCCGCTCGGAGTGCATGGTCTTGCCATAGAGCATTCGCGCCTGGCCGACGGCGAAGTCGGCGATGTCGATCATCTCCTGGACCTCGCCGTCGCCTTCGGCCTTGATCTTGCCGTTCTCGAGCGCGATGAGCGTGCCGAGCGCGTCCTTCTTCTCGCGCAGCAGGAGCCCTAGGCGGCGCACGGCCTCGCCGCGCTTAGGCGCCGGCACCTCGCGCCAGGCGCGCGCGGCGGCGACGGCGCTCTCAAGCACGGCATCGTAGTCGTCGGCTGTCACGGTCGCGATCTCGGCGATCAGCGATTCGTCGCTGGGATTGCGCGACGCGAGTGTCGGACCGGTCCCACGCCAGCCCTGCGGCTCGGCGCAAGCACCGGCGTTTTGCGCCTGCAGGTCGAGGCGCGCGAGCAAGGCGTTGCGATCGAGGCTCATTGCCGCAAGGCCGGTGAGGCCAAGGCGAAGGCGCTACACGTCGAGATTGCGCACGCCGAGCGCGTTGGACTCGATGAACGCGCGCCGCGGTTCGACCTCGTCACCCATCAGCGTCGAGAAGATTTCCTCCGACGCCACAGCGTCTTCGATCTGCACTTTGAGCAGGCGACGCACGGCCGGATCCATCGTAGTCTCCCAGAGTTGCTCCGGGTTCATCTCGCCCGAGCCCTTGTAGCGCTGGATGGCGACGCTCGATCGCGCCTCGGCAAGCAGCCAGTCGAGTGCTTCCTTGAACGACTTGACGGCCTGCTGCTTGTCGCCGCGCTTGATGACGGCTCCGGGCTGGATCAATCCCTGCAGCACTTCCGCCGCCGCCCGGATCTGCGCGCCATCGCCGCTCGCCAGGAAATCCGCATCGAGCGCGGTCCAGTGCGGCGTACCGTGATGCGTGCGCACGATAACCAGGCGCCGCGTTTCGGATGCGTCGTCGTAGCGCGCCTCGACTCGCACCTCCGGATCGGCGATCGCATCCTGCAACGCCTGCGCGCTGCGCATCGCCGCCGCCTCGGTCCCGAGCTCGACGCCCACGCCCCCGAGCATCGCGTAGAGCGCTGCCGGGTCGACGACCCGCGCGACGCGCTCGACTACGGCTTCCGCGAGCAGGTATTCGCGCGCGATGCTTTCGAAGGCATGCGCCGCGAGCGGCGGCATGCCCGTTCCTGGCGTGAGCTCCGCGCCATTCAGCGCGACTTTGAGCAGATGCTGCTTGAGCTCATGATCGTCCTTGAGATAGATCTCGTGCTTGCCCTGCTTCGCCTTGTACAGCGGAGGTTGCGCGATGTAGATGTGACCGCCTTCGACGAGCTCGGGCATCTGCCGGTAGAAAAACGTCAGCAGCAGCGTGCGGATGTGTGACCCGTCGACATCGGCATCGGTCATGATGATGATGCGGTGATAACGGAGCTTCGCGATATCGAAAGCGTCCTTGTCTTCCTTGTCGCCGGCGGCCTTGCCGAATCCCGCCCCAAGCGCGGTGATCAGCGTGACGATCTCCTGCGAGGCGATCAGCTTGTCGAACCGGGCGCGCTCGACGTTGAGGATCTTTCCCCGCAACGGCAGGATCGCCTGGAACTTGCGATCGCGGCCTTGCTTCGCCGAGCCGCCCGCGGAATCGCCCTCGACGAGATATATCTCGCACAATGCGGGATCGCGCTCCTGACAGTCGGCGAGCTTGCCGGGCAGCCCCATGCCGTCGAGCACGCCCTTGCGCCTTGTCAACTCGCGCGCCTTGCGCGCCGCCTCCCTTGCGCGCGCCGCCTCGATGATCTTGCCGCAGATGATTCGCGCGTCGCCCGGGTTTTCGAGCAGGAACTCGTTGAGCTTGCCACCGACGATTTCCTGCACGATAGGCTGCACCTCGGAAGAGACGAGCTTGTCCTTGGTCTGCGATGAGAATTTCGGCTCCGGCGCCTTGACCGACAATACGCAGGTGAGACCCTCGCGCATGTCGTCGCCGGTCGTCTCGACCTTCGCCTTCTTCGCGAGCTCTTCCTTCTCGATATAGCTGTTGAGCGTGCGTGTCATCGCCTGGCGCAGGCCTGTGAGATGCGTGCCGCCGTCGCGTTGCGGAATGTTGTTGGTAAAAACCTGCACGGACTCCGCGTACGAGTCGTTCCACTGCATTGCGACCTCGACGGTGACGCCGTCCTTCTCCCCGCTGGCATGGAAGATTTTCGAATGCAGCACCGTCTTGCTGCGGTTCATGTATTCGACGAATCCCCTGATGCCTCCGGTGAACGCGAAGTTCTCGCTCTTGCCGTCGCGCTGGTCGAGAAGCTCGATCCTGACGCCGTTGTTGAGGAAGGACAGCTCGCGGAGGCGACGCGCCAGGATGTCGTAATGGAACTCGACGTTGTTGAACGTCACCGGCGAAGCCTTGAAGTGCACTTCGGTGCCGCGACGCTCGGTCGGGCCGACGACCGCGAGCGGCGCGACGGGAACACCGTCGCGAAATTCCATCTGGTGCGCCTTGCCGTCGCGCCAGATCCTTAGCTTGAGCCACTCGGAGAGTCCGTTAACGACCGAGACACCTACGCCGTGCAGCCCTCCGGCCACCTTGTACGAATTCTGGTCGAACTTGCCGCCCGCGTGGAGCTCGGTCATGACGATCTCGGCCGCCGAACGCTTCTGCTCGTCGTCTTCCTTGATGTCGGTGGGAATGCCGCGTCCGTTATCGACGACCGACACGGAGTTGTCCGCGTGGATCACGACCCTGATGTCGTCGCAGTAGCCGGCGAGCGCTTCGTCGATGGCGTTATCGAGCACCTCGAACACCATGTGATGCAGGCCGGTGCCGTCGGAGGTGTCGCCGATGTACATTCCGGGACGCTTGCGCACGGCATCGAGGCCTTTCAGGACCTTGATGCTGTTCGAATCGTAATCGCCGCCGTTGTCCTGGGGCTTCGGGTTGTGCTCGCTCATTCGCATCTGTCTCGTTTCTTGTGGTCCATTAAACGCCGACGCCGACTCTTAAGTCGGCGCCGCAGGCTTAGTCGAAGACTCGCTCCCAACACTAGATTCGCATCGGCATGACGACATATTTGTAATCATTGCGCTCGCGCATGGTGATGAGCGCGCTGGAATTGGCGTCGCCCAGAGCCAGGACAACCTGGTCGGCAGCTAGATTGTGGAGCACGTCGAGCAGGTAAGTGATATTGAAGCCGATGTCGAGCGCTTCGCCCTTGTACCCGACCTCGAGCTCCTCCTCGGCTTCCTCCTGTTCGCTGTTGGTGCAGATGATCTTGAGCTGGTCACTGCCCAGCACCAGGCGTACACCGCGGAACTTCTCGTTTGAAAGGATCGCCGCCCGCTGCAGAGCCTGGAGCAGCTCGGTGCGCGACAGATCGAGCTGCTTGGAATGGCCGCTCGGAATGACGCGGTTGTAGTCCGGAAACTTGCCGTCGACGACCTTGCTCACGAGCTCGATGTTCGAAAAGCGGAACCGCACCTGATTGGCAAGTACATCGATCGTGACCTCCGCCTCGCTGTCTTCGAGCAGTTTGCCCAGCTCGAGCACCGTCTTCCGCGGAAGGATCACTTCCTGGCGCGAATAATCTCCCGGCACGACGAGACTCGCGTAAGACAGGCGGTGCCCATCGGTGGCAACCGC
>VBCS01000180.1 GCA_005888955.1 Betaproteobacteria bacterium | reverse complement strand
CGACAATCTACCGTCGTCGCTGCAGTTCATCAAAGCGGGGAAGCTCCGCGCGATCGCGGTGACCTCCGCGAAGCGCGCGCCGGCACTGCCCGATGTGCCGACCATCGCCGAAAGCGGCTTGCCGGGATTCGAGGCGTCGTCGTGGTTCGGCATCGTCGCTCCCGCCGGCACGCCGCCGGCGATCATCGCACGTATCAATAACGACGTTGATCAATGGTTACAAAGCAGCGAGGCCAAGGAGAAGCTGCTCGCCCAGGGCGCCATTCCAGCGGGCAGAACGCCCGAGCAGTTCGCCGCACATATCCGCGCCGAGACCGAGAAATGGGCCAAGGTCGTCAAGGCGTCGGGCGCGAAGGTCGATTGATTGTCCGACGCGCGTATCGTCAAACGGGTGTCACACGAACCGAGATACTGAGCGCAACACGCCGACGTGACGGCCGCCGGCGCGAGACCGGCGGCCGTTTTTTGGAGGGCGCGCCGCCTGCCAGTCGCTCGGCGTTCGTCTACAATGGCAATCTCGCTCACCGGAAGTCCCATGTCCGTCTCCCCCGCCACCGCGCTTTCCACCGAGCCGATCCGTCGCCCGGCCGCAGAGAGCCACGCCGCCGCGTTTTCGGTCGCGCGCGCCATGTTCGACCAACTGATGGTTCCCTGCTACGCACCCGCGGACTTCGTGCCCGTCCGCGGCGCCGGGTCGCGCGTCTGGGATCAGCAGGGCCGGATGTACATCGACTTCGCCGGCGGCGTCGCAGTCACCTCGCTTGGCCATTGCCACCCGGCGATGGTCAAGGCTTTGACCGAGCAAGCGCACACGCTCTGGCACGTCTCGAACTGGATGACCAACGAGCCGGCGCTGCGGCTGGCGAAAAAGCTGGTCGACGCGACCTTTGCCGAACGCGTTTTCCTGTGCAACTCCGGCGCCGAAGCCAACGAGGCCGCGCTCAAGCTCGCGCGCCGTTACGCGCACGATCACTGCGGGCCGGAAAAATTCCGGGTGATCTCGACGCTTAACGCATTCCACGGCCGGACGCTGTTCACCGTCTCCGCGGGCGGCACGGCAAAATACTCGACGGGTTTCGGGCCGCCGCCGACCGGTTTCACGCACATCCGCTACAACGACATCGCCGGTCTCGAGGCTGCGTTCGCGGAGGAAGGCGGCGACGACGTTTGCGCAGTGATCCTCGAGCCCATGCAGGGGGAAGGCGGAATGATTCCGGGCACGCCGGAATTCCTGGCCGCCGCGCGACGGCTCTGCGACGAACACGATGCGTTGCTCATCTTCGACGAGATCCAAAGCGGCATGGGCCGCACCGGCGCCCTGTTCTCGTACATGCAGAAGGGCGTCGTACCGGATATTCTGACGAGCGCCAAGGGATTGGGCGGCGGGTTCCCCGTCGGAGCGATGCTGACGACCAGCGAGATCGCGAGCGCGTTCTCGGTCGGCATCCACGGCACGACCTTCGGCGGCAACCCGCTCGCCTGCGCAGTCGCCGGCGCCGTGTTCGACGTCATCAACACGACCGAGGTGCTCGACGGCGTGAAGGCGCGGCACGCGCTGTTCATGGAGGGCTTGCGCACGATCAATGCGCGACGCGAGGTCTTCGTCGACATTCGCGGCGAGGGCGTATGGCTCGGTTGCGAGCTGATCGAACGCTGGCAGGGCAAGGCGCTGGACGTCATGCGTGCCGCCGCCGAAGCGGGGCTGATCGTGCTCGTCGCCGGGCCCGACGTCGTGCGCATCGCGCCTTCGCTCGTCATCAGTCTCGACGAAATCCTGGAAGGCCTCGCTCGACTGGAAACCGCGCTGGGCAAAGCGCTTACCTAGGAGCCTGTCGGGCTCCTAAAGGCCAAGCGCGGGCCGATGTTCTACATCCGACCGATCGCGCGGGACGACCTGCCGGCGCTGCTCGCGCTGTCCGAACGCAGCGGCGCGGGGCTGACCACACTGCCGGCCAACGCCGAGCGCCTCGAGCAGCGCATCGAGCGCTCGTTCGCCGCGTTCGCCGGAAACGCCTCGAAGGCGGATGCGTGCTACGTCTTCGTGCTCATCGACGGCGGCAGCGGCAGCGTCGTCGGCATCAGCGCGATCGAGGCGGCCGTGGGCTTGTCGGAGCCCTGGTACAACTATCATGTCGGGACGCAGGTGCACGCCTCGCGCGAGCTCAATGTCTACACGGCTGCGCCGACCCTTTTCCTCACCAATGATCACACCGGCGACAGCGAGCTCTGCTCGCTGTTTCTCGATGCGCGCCATCGGCGCGCCAAGAACGGACCGCTGCTTGCCAAGGCGCGACTCCTGTTCATCGCCGAATTTGCCGCGCTTTTTGCGCCGAAGGTGATCGCGGAGCTGCGCGGCAGGCTCGACGCCGACGGCAGGAGCCCGTTCTGGGAAGGCCTCGGCCGCCACTTCTTCGCCATGGAGTATTCGCGTGCCGATTACTTGACCGGCATCGGCCAGAAGGCGTTTATCGCCGAGCTGATGCCGCGCCACCCGGTCTATACGACGCTGTTGCCCGCCGCGGCGCGCGCGGTGATCGGCGAGGTGCACGCCGACACGCTGCCGGCGCGGGCGATGCTCGAAGCAGAAGGTTTCCGCTACGAAGGCTACGTCGATATCTTCGATGCGGGACCGACGCTCGAGTGCTTCCGCGACAACATCCGCGCCGTGCAGCAGAGTCAGACCTTGCCCGTGAAGCTGGGCGAGGAGGATCCCGTCCCCGACAGCTTGACCAACGATGTGGTTTGGTTGGTCGCCAACCGCAGCTTCGAAGGCTTTCGCGCGGTCCTTGCGCCGGCGCCCGCGCGCATCGCGCAGTTCCCGCTCCTACCGCACGCCGCCGCGGCGCTCGGCGTCGGTGACGGCGATACGGTGCGCGCCGTGCCCGTCTCGCCCCGCGACCGCCTCTGAAATGGCGACCGAGCCTCTCGAAGTCAACTTCGACGGGCTGCCGGGCCCGACGCATAACTACAGCGGCCTGGCCATCGGCAACCTCGCTTCCGAGCGCAACAAGAACTTTGTGGCCAATCCGCGCGAGGCGGCCCTCCAAGGGCTCGCCAAGATGAAAGCGCTCGCCGATCGCGGATTCGCGCAAGGCCTGCTGCCGCCGCACGAACGGCCCGACATTGCGGCGCTCCGCGCGCTCGGCTTTGCCGGCAGCGAGAAAGAAATTCTAGCGAAGGCCGCGCGACAAGCGCCGCAGCTCCTCGCCGCGTGCTCGTCGGCGGCGGCGATGTGGGTTGCCAACGCCGCCACGGTCAGTCCCTCCGCCGATACCGCCGACGGCCGCGTGCATTTCACCCCCGCCAACCTGGTAACGCATTTCCACCGCTCGCTCGAGACTGCGACCACGACACGCGTGCTGCGCGCGATCTTCGCCGACGAGCAGCGCTTCGTGGTGCACGACCCGTTGCCTCCGGCGCAGCAGCTCGGCGACGAGGGGGCCGCCAATCACACACGGTTCGCCGCGGCCGACAACGCTGCCGGTGTCGAGCTGTTCGTCTACGGCCGCGTAGCCTTCGACGTGGAAGCGCCTGCACCGCGCCGCTTTCCGGCCCGCCAGACGCGTGAAGCGTCGGAAGCCGTCGCTCGCCGCCATGCGCTTGCACCCGCGCGCACGCTGTTCGCACAACAGCACCCGGACGCGATCGACGCCGGGGTGTTTCACAACGACGTGATCGCCGTGGGCAGCGGAACTGTATTGTTCTGCCACGAGCGCGCGTTCGTCGGGCAGGACGCGTTGCTGCGTGCACTGGCCGATCGCGTGGGCGCAGGCTTCGCCGCGCTCGTCGTCTCCGAGCGCGAAGTGAGCCTGGAGCGCGCAGTCGCCACATACCTCTTCAACAGCCAGCTGCTGCCTCGCCGCGAGGGCGGGATGCTCCTGGTCGCTCCGGCCGAATGCCGGAGCGACGCGGCGGTCGGCGCATTGCTCGAGCGCCTCGTTTCCGGCACCGGGCCGATCGGCGAAGTGCTGACCTTCGACTTGAAGCAGAGCATGCAGAACGGAGGCGGACCGGCGTGCCTGCGCCTGCGTGTGGCACTCACCCCTGCGGAGCGCAGCGCGATCCGGGCCAGGATCTGGCTCGATGCTGCCTTGCATGCGGAGTTGAGCGCGTGGGTGGAGCGCCACTATCGCGACCGGCTTGCGCCTGCAGATCTTTCCGACCCTGCGCTGCTCGACGAAGGCAGGCGCGCGCTCGACGAGCTAACAGCGTTGCTCCACCTGGGAAATGTGTACCGGTTCCAGCTCTAGGAGCTTGCCGCAAGCCGAAACAAGAGCGGCACTTCGAGCGTCTTCTCGTGCGAGACTCCGTGCTCCCACAAGCCATCCTCGCCCCAGCAGTCGCCGTGGTCAGCGCAAACGATCACCGTGTCGTTCGCGAAGCGCGCGAGCAGCGGCTCGAGCGCCTTGTCGCACCATTCGACGCAGGCGACCTGCCGGCGTCGGGCTTCGGCCGCATCATTGTTCGTGCCGAACGCCCGCGCCGGGTTGTATGAGGGATCCCACGGCGCGCCTTCGTAGTAGTACGGCACGTGCGTCTCGGCAAGGTTCAGGAAAACGAATGCCGGCGTGCCCGCGCTGACCTGCGAGAGCATCGTGTCGATCCACGCGATCTGCCGCTCGAGCCCAGGCCCGCCGCCCGTGAAAGCGAAGGCGTCGAAATCCGCGCTCAACACCCGTCCGGTCGGGCGCTGGGGGTTGAACCAGTTGACCGCACCGGTGCCGATGGCACGGTAACCGATTTTCTTCAGCCCATCGATGATGTTGTGACCGCTGAGCGTAAACAGGGGCGGCGCTGCGCCCGGATGCCCTCCCCCCTCCATGCGGAAGATCTTGCCGTACTTGGGATTGACGTACGGCTCCTGCCGGCTCGCATCGCCCGGCGTAAAGCCCATGAAAAAGGCGGCGTGCGCGCCGTAGGTGAAATGCGACGGCGACTGCGTGCGATGCAGCGGAGCGAGCGACTTCAGGTTGGGCGCGTGGGCCTCTACGAATGCGTCGTAGCGGCAGGAATCGAGGGTGACGAAGAGGATCGACGGCGACATGGCGTAGCATCCCAGCGCGCACCCGTCCTACGACGGACGCGCGACGCGCATTTTACATCCGGCGCTAGTCGGCCGCAGGCGCAGGCAGTTGCCGGTGCCGCCGCACGGGCGACCACATCACCGCCGCCGCCGCCAGCACCAATCCGAGCACCCCCACCGTGAGCAGCGTTCCGCGCAAGCCGATAACCGTCGCCAGCGCACCGCCACATAGCGAGCCGAGCGGCGCCGGCGCGACGGTCAGGAAGCGCATCGTCGCCGTCATCCGTCCAAGCAGCCGGTCCGGTGTGATCGCCTGGCGCAGCGCCAGATAATTGATGCCGTAGAGGACCGCGCCGAAGTCGAACACCAGCATCGCGAGCCCCAGCGCGAGCGTCGCCACCCACCCCGAGCCCCCGAGCAGGCCGAATGCCTGCCAGCCCAGGGCGGTGACGATCAAAGCATGCACGATCACCGGTCCGATGCCCAGCCGGCTGGAAAGACGCTCAGCGAAGGCGGACGCGAGGACGCAACCCAGTCCGCCGAAGGCATAGGCGATACCGATCGCACCGGCCGACAACGACAGATCGCGGGTCGCGAACAGGATCAGCACCGCGATTTGCATGTGGTGCAGGAACTGCCACAACCCGGCGAGCCAGGCGAGACCCCACAACGTCCTGTTCTCCCACACGAGCTTCAGGCCTTCGCCGATCTCGCGCCACATGCTCGCCGCGCCTGTGCCGTGCACGACGTCGTTCTTCGCTTCTAGCCGGCGCAACATGAGCGCCGAAATAAAGAAGGTGACGGCGTCGAGCGCGATCGCGAACGGCGCGGTCAGCGCCTGGATGAGGCCGCCGGCCATGCCCGGCCCGATCAGAGCGGCCGAAGTCTCGCCGAGCGAGATCTTGGCATTGGCTTCGACCAGCCGCTTGCGTCCGGCCATCTGTGCGAG
>VBCS01000179.1 GCA_005888955.1 Betaproteobacteria bacterium | reverse complement strand
GGCATCGACGACGTGGAATTCGTCTACGCCGAAGGTCTTGCCATCGACGCGGAGCGGAAAGCGGCGGCGCTGTCGCAAGCGCAGCGTGCGATCGAACGCCTTGCCGCGCCGGAGGCGATTGCAGCCTGAAGCCGCGGGAAGCCGATCTTGATCATCCGCGGCACCGGCCGCACATTGGAAAGATCATGAACACACGTACCCTGCAACGCGCCATCGAAGCGATTCCCACCTCGGACGGAGCGGGTGTCAAGTTGCGTCGCAGCCTCGGCCAGACGGCCTGGGCGCGGCTCGACCCGTTCCTGATGCTCGACCACTTCTCCACCGAGAACCCCGACGATTACATCGCCGGTTTTCCGGCGCATCCGCACCGCGGTTTCGAGACGGTGACCTACATGCTCGACGGCCATCTGCGGCACGAAGATCATCTCGGCCACACCGGGGATCTGAAGAGCGGTGGCGTGCAGTGGATGACCGCCGGCCGCGGCATCGTGCATTCCGAGATGCCACAGCAGGAGCAGGGGCGCATGCGCGGCTTCCAGCTCTGGATCAACCTGCCGGCGAAGGAAAAGATGAAACCGGCGGGTTACCGCGATATCCAGGCCGACGAGATTCCCGTCGCGACCTTGCCCGGCGGCGGACGCGTCAAGGTCATCGCCGGGACGCTCGTGCAGGACGGCCGCGCCACGCCTGGTCCGATCCAGGGCCTTTCCACCGATCCGCTGTACTTCGACGTCGAATTGCCCGCTGGCGCGACGTTCGCGCACGCCGTCCCTGCCGGCTATCACGCCTTCGTATATCCGTTCGAGGGTAGCCTCGAAATCGGTCCCGAAGGCTCGCGGCGTCTGCTCAAGACGCACAGCGCAGGCGTGTTGTCCGACGGCGATAGCGTCGAGCTGACCGGCGGACCCGACGGCAGCCGGGTCATCCTGCTCGCGGGCCGTCCGCTGCTCGAGCCGATCGTGCAGTACGGCCCGTTCGTGATGAATACGCGCGAGGAAATCGAGCAGGCGATCCGCGACTATCAGAGCGGTGCGCTGACCGCGCACTGATGTCTTCGAAGCGTGGGGTTGGCTCGCCCCGCGGTCCTTCCCGAGTCTGCTAGAGGCGTGCTCGCGCCCGGCGCCCACCCAATAAGAGGATGAGGCAAGTCAGGAGCCAGAGCACGGGGC
>VBCS01000182.1 GCA_005888955.1 Betaproteobacteria bacterium | reverse complement strand
TGTTCGTCTTCCGCGTCTTCGACAAGCTCTCCTACGCCATCGTGCTCAATACGACCGAGCCGATCGTCGTCGGCGATGTTGTGCGCAGACCTTAGGCTCTTAGCACGTCACTCCCCGATGGACATCGACGCCCGCGTCGAGGCTTGGGCGTCGCTCCAGCTCGTACCGGGCCTGACCGCGCGTGCGCTCTTCGCGCTCCTCAAATCGCTCGGCGGGCCGGCGGAAGTGCGCGCAGTTTCGCAGGCGACCCTCGCGCGCTTCGTGACCGCCGACGTTGCCGCGGCGACTCGGCGGGGACCGGATCCAGGTGATCTCGAACGCACGCTGGCCTGGCTCGCCCTGCCCGGGCATTCGCTCTTTGCTTGGGACGACCCTGACTATCCGGCGTCGTTGCTCGCGATTGCCGATCCGCCGCCGGCGTTCTGCTACGTCGGCCGGCGGGAGCTGTTGAACCGGCCGGCGCTGGCCATCGTCGGCAGCCGCAATGCGACACCGCAAGGAGTCGAGCATGCCGAGACGTTCGCGGCAGCGTTGTCGGCCGCGGGCTTGACGATCGTCAGCGGTCTTGCGGTCGGCATCGATGCGGCAGCGCATCGCGGCGGGCTTGCAGGCTCCGGCAGCAGCGTGGCGGTGCTCGGAACCGGCCTCGACCGCGTCTATCCCGCAGCCAACCGCGCTCTGGCGCGAAAACTTTCGGAAGGCGGAGGCTTGTTGTCCGAGTTTCCCTTGGGAACGCCTCCGCTGCCAGCGAACTTTCCACGGCGCAATCGTCTGATCAGCGGCTTGTCCCGCGGCGTGCTGGTGGTCGAGGCGACGCTCGCCAGCGGGTCGCTCATCACCGCTCGGTTCGCCGCCGAGCAAGGCCGCGACGTGTTCGCCATTCCCGGATCCATCCACTCGCCTTTCTCGAAGGGCAGCCACCGTTTGATCAAGGACGGGGCCAAGCTCGTCGAGACGGCGCAGGATGTGCTCGATGAACTGCGTTTAGTGACGTTATCACCCCTTCCGGGGACGCCCGCCGCCACAGCCGAGGCCGATGCTGAGATCCAGGGTGTGGCCGCGCGCGTGCTTGCGGCGCTGGGACACGATACGGCCGGCGTCGATGCGCTATGCGAGCGTACAGGCCTCGCGGCCGACGCGATCGCGGTCGCGTTAGTCGAGCTCGAACTCTCCGGCAAAATCGCTCCGCTGCCCGGCGGCGCGTACCAGCGCCTGCGCTGACGCGGCCGCAAGGCGAGGCCGCGCGTCACACGCTGTGCGCGCGGGCCGCTTCTCGCGTCTTGCTTCCAGGCTTTCCTTGTTCCCTTGCCGGTCCTTGCTTATCATTCACCCCCTCTCGCCCGGGCTTCAACCTCGCCCGACCGCAAGGACCGATGGCCAAACGCCTGATCATTGCCGAAAAACCTTCCGTCGCGGCGGACATCGCCCGCACGCTCGGCGGACTCGCGCGCCACGATGAATACTTCGAGGGGGATCGCTACGTGCTCTCCTCCGCCGTCGGCCATCTGCTCGAGATAGGCATGCCCGAAGAGGAGGAGGTCAAACGCGGCAAGTGGACATTCACTCACCTGCCGGCGATCCCGTCGAAGTTCGCGTTACGGCCCTTGGAGAAAACCGAGTCGCGGTTAAGACTCCTGCTCAAGCTGATCAAGCGCAAGGACGTCGTCGAGCTCATCAACGCCTGCGATGCCGGCCGCGAGGGGGAGCTCATCTTCCGCTACATCGTTCAATACGCGAAGACGACCAAGCCGATCAAGCGTCTGTGGTTGCAGTCGATGACGCCCGGCGCGATCCGCGAAAGCTTCGCAGCATTGCGCAGTGACGAGGCGATGCGGCCGCTCGCCGACGCCGCAGTGTGCCGCTCGGAGTCCGATTGGCTCGTCGGCATCAATGGCACGCGCGCGATGACCGCGTTCAACTCGAAGGCGGGCGGCTTCCAGCTCACGACGGTCGGAAGAGTGCAGACCCCGACGCTGGCGATCCTGGTCGAGCGTGAGGAGAGGATTCGCGACTTCAAGCCGCGCGATTTCTGGGAGGTTCTCGCGACGTTTCGCGCCGCCGGCGGCGCCTACGAGGGTCGTTGGTTCGACGAGAAATTCCGCAAGCCGGACGACGACCCCGACGCCCGCGCGGAACGCCTGTGGGAGGAAGCCCCCGCACGCGCGATCGCGGCCAAGTGCGAGGGCAAGCCCGGCACCGTCAGCGAGGAATCCAAGCCCTCGACGCAAAGCTCGCCGCTGCTCTACGACTTGACGAGTCTGCAGCGTGAGGCCAACGGACGCTTTGGTTTCTCGGCGCGCACTACGTTGTCGCTGGCGCAGGCGCTCTACGAAAGGCACAAGGTGCTCACCTATCCGAGGACCGACGCGCGTGCCCTCCCCGAGGATTATCTTCCGACGGTCAGGGCGACGCTCGAAGCGCTCCGCGCGACGAATCCGTATGGCGCCTTCGCGGGGCAGGTCCTGAAGGAGAAATGGGTCAAGCCCAACAAACGCATTTTCGACAACGCCAAGATTTCGGACCACTTCGCGATCATTCCGACGCTGCAGAAGCCCAAGAGCCTGACCGAGGCCGAAGCGAAGCTCTACGACCTCGTCGTCAAGCGCTTCCTGGCGGTCTTCTACCCGCCAGCGGAGTATCTCCTGACCACGCGCATCACGCGTGTCGTCGGCGAGCCTTTCAAGACCGAAGGCAAAGTGCTCTTGAATCCCGGCTGGCTCGCGGTCTACGGCAAGGAAGCGCAATCCGCCGATGAGCCGATGCTGGCGAAGGTGCTCCCGAACGAGAAAGTCGCGACCGAGGAGTTGCGGGTCCAGGGTAGCCAGACCAAGCCGCCCGCGCGGTTCACCGAAGCAACGCTCCTCTCCGCGATGGAGGGTGCAGGCAAGACCATCGAAGACGACGAGCTCCGCGAGGCGATGCGCGAAAAGGGACTCGGCACGCCGGCCACGCGCGCCCAGATCATCGAGGGCCTGATCCAGGAGAAGTACGTCCACCGCGACGGGCGCGAGCTCACACCGACCGCGAAGGCGTTTTCCTTGATGACGCTCCTGCACGGCCTCGGTATTCCGGAGCTTTTCTCGCCCGAGCTCACGGCCGAATGGGAATTCCGGCTTGCCCAGATGGAGCACGGCAAGCTCAAGCGCGCAGAGTTCATGCGCGAGATCATCCGCATGACCAAGCACATCG
>VBCS01000176.1 GCA_005888955.1 Betaproteobacteria bacterium | reverse complement strand
TCTGCCGGACCGGGCCCGTCCCTGCGTCCACCTTGAGTTCCAGGTAATGCGCTGGCGGCAGGTTGATCCGGCCCTCGACCCTGATCGCCCCCGAGGGCGGCGGCACCTGGGGCAATTCGGAGCGATACGACCCTAAAGCGATCCAGCCGCGGTCGACGAGCACATAGCGGTCTCCGCTGGCGAGTTTGAGCGGGGTCACGACATCAAACCCCGGGCGGCCCCGGTAGACCTTGTTGTCGATCAGAACCTGCCGACGTCCGTCGAACACGCCGCTCGCGCGAACCGGCCGAAAGCGCAGCGCCGCTGCGTCGGCCGAGACGCCGGTCAATTCAAGCGGTGACTGACGGGCGGCGCGTTCGTATTGCTCGCGCAGCGCTTCTTTCTCCAGGCCACGATGCCGCTGCCAATTTCCCAGGCCCACCGTTGCTGCGACCAGCGCTGCGACGCCCAGCGTAGGCCACAGCGTCGGCCGGAAACGCCGGCGCGCAAAGAACGAGCCTATCGGGTTTGGCACCGCTTCAGTGTCTGCTCTAGACTGAGGCCATCGCTCCGCCCCCATCGCGACCGCGCCTTGATCAGATTCATCGTCATCACCGCACTGGTCCTCATCATTGCCAGCCTCGGGTCGGCGCTTTATTACCTTTATCACGACCGCGGTCGCGGCACGCGGATGGTCAGGGCGCTCGCGATCCGCGTTGCGCTATCCGCGGGCCTGCTCATTTTCCTGGTCGTCAGCTACAAGCTCGGTTGGATCGGCGAGAGCGGTCTGCGTTAGACGCATCCCGGCAAGCAGAAGAGCCGTAGCCAAGGCGGCGGCTCTTTTGGGCCATCTAGCTTAGAGCCAGTACACGAGGATAAACAGAAGCAGCCACACGACGTCGACGAAGTGCCAGTACCACGCTGCCGCTTCGAACGCGAAATGATGCTCGGCGTCGAAATGGCCGCGGAACGCGCGGCCGAGCATCACCGACAGCATGATTGCACCGATCGTCACGTGGAATCCGTGGAAGCCGGTCAGCATGAAGAACGTCGAGCCGTAGACCCCCGTCGACAGCTTCAGGTTCAGCTCGCTGTAGGCATGGCCGTACTCGTAGGCCTGGAAGCCGAGGAACGTAAAGCCCAGCACGACGGTGACGAACAGCCAGAACTTGAGCGCGCCGCGGTGACCCATTTTCAGGGCGTGGTGCGCGACGGTCAGCGTACCGCCCGAGGAAACCAATATGATCGTGTTGAGAAGCGGGATGCCGATCGCCTGCATCGGCGTGAACACTTCCTTCAGATACGGGCCATTGGTCGGCCATCCCGCCGTGTAATCGGGCCAGAGCAGCTTCTGCCCGAGGTCGCCGAGATCGGGGACCGAGATGTTGCGTACGTAGAACAAGGCGCCGAAGAACGCCGCGAAGAACATCACTTCGGAAAAGATGAACCAGCTCATGCCCCAGCGGAACGAGAGGTCGACCTTCTTGTTGTAGAGCCGGTGCTCGGACTCGCCTATCACGGCGCCGAACCAGCCGAACATCATCGTCAGCAGCACCGCGAAGCCGGCGAGCACCAGCCACGGGCCCATCGCATACGCGTTGAACCAGGCCGCGGCGCCAAACGCCATCAGCAGCAGCGCGCACGAACCGGTGATCGGCCAGTACGATGGCTGCGGCACGTAGTAGTACGGCTTTGCGCCCGTGGGCGTAACGCTCATCGCCTGCTCCTCGCTCCTGCGTAAGATATCGGTCTCTACGCTCAGTTGCCTTCGACCTCGAAAAACGTATACGAGAGCGAGATGGTGTTGATGTCGCGCGGCAGCTTTGGATCGACGACGAACACGACCGGCATCTGCCGTCTCTCGTGCGGCCCGAACGACTGCTTGGCGAAACAGAAGCAGTCGAGCTTCTTGAAATACTCGGCGGCGGACTGCGGCCCGTAGCTCGGAATCGCCTGCCCCGTCATCGGGCGCTCGGTTCTGTTTTCAACCTCGTAGACGACCTGCGCCATCTCCCCGGGATGCACGCTGACAACCGCTGCCAGCGGCCGGAACGTCCAGGGCAGTTTGCGCAGGTTGGCGTCGAACTCCAGCCGCACCGTGCGCGCGCGGTCGATCTGAGAGTTCTCGAGCCGATCCGGATTATCGATGTCGCGCAGTCCGGTCAGCTTGCAGATCTGGTCATAGAACGGAACCAGCAAGAAGCCGAAACCGAACATGACGATGACAACGACGCCGAGCTTCAAGAGCAGCGTCCGGTTCGCTTTCCGGGGATCGTCGGGCCTGGCGTCGCTCATCTGCGCACGTTCCGTAGGATCGCGACCAGCAGGAAGCCGATGATCGCGAAACCCAGCACACCGATGCCGGCGGTCGATCCGCCCGAGTACCCGGCGGCGATGACACCGCCGAAAAGGACTACGGCGATCGACAGCAGAATCAGCGCGGTACGCATGTTGGCTCCGCGTTGCGCCGGTACCGGCCGTTCCCTTCTCGTCGCGTGTTCCATCATCAACCGCTCGTTTCGTTTAAGGTAAATCCGCTTTAGCTCACCCGCGGCGGGGTCTCGAATGTCCAGCGTGTCCGAGCCCTCCCACGGCCTCGCGGGCGCGGGCGGCCCGCTGCGGATCGCCTTCAGCACCGCGTAGAGAAAGATCAGCTGGGACAATCCGAACCCGAACGCGCCGATCGATGCGACTTCGTTCCAGTCGGTGAACTGCGTCGCGTAGTCAGGCACCCGCCGCGGCATGCCGGCCAACCCGAGGAAGTGCATCGGGAAGAACGTTATGTTGAAGAAGACGAACGACGTCCAGAAGTGCCACTTGCCCAGGGTCTCGTCGTACATCCGCCCGGACCACTTCGGCAGCCAGTAGTAGATGCCGCCGAAGAACGCGAACAGCGAGCCCGCAACCAGAACGTAGTGGAAATGCGCAACGACGTAATACGTGTCGTGCAGAACGATGTCGACCGGGACCAGCGAGAGCACCAGGCCGGTAAAGCCGCCCACGGTAAACATGAAGATGAACCCGATGGCGAACAGCATCGGTGTCTCGAAGGTCATCGATCCCTTCCACATCGTCGCCACCCAGTTGAAGACTTTCACGGCTGTGGGTACCGCGATCAGCATCGTCACGTACATGAAGAAGACCTGACCGGCGGCCGGCATGCCGACCGTGAACATGTGGTGCGCCCACACCAGAAACGAGAGGATTGCGATCGAGCCGGTCGCATACACCATCGACGCGTATCCGAACAGCGGCTTGCGCGCAAACGCGGGGATGATCGTCGACACGATCCCGAAAGACGGCAGGATCATGATGTACACCTCGGGGTGACCGAAGAACCAGAAGATGTGCTGAAACAGCACCGGGTCGCCACCGCCGGCCGCATTGAAGAAACTGGTGCCGAAGTGGCGGTCGGTGAGCAGCATCGTCACCGCTCCGGCGAGCACCGGCATCACCGCGATCAGCAGGTACGCGGTGATAAGCCATGTCCACACGAAAAGCGGCATCTTCATCATCGTCATCCCTGGCGCGCGCATGTTGAGGATGGTGGTGATGATGTTGATCGACCCCATGATCGACGACGCACCCATGATGTGCACGGCGAAGATCGTCAGGTCCATGCCCATGCCGGTCTGCACCGACAACGGCGGATACAGCGTCCAGCCCGCGCTGGCCGCCCCGCCCGGCACGATGAATGACGAGAGCAGCAGGACTGCGGCGAACGGCAGCAGCCAGAAGCTCCAGTTGTTCATACGCGCGAACGCCATGTCCGGTGCCCCTATCATCAGCGGCACCTGCCAGTTCGCAAAACCGACCGCCGCCGGCATGATCGCGCCGAAGATCATGACCAGCCCGTGCACCGTATTGAGCTGATTGAAGAACTCGGGTTCGACGAGCTGCAGACCCGGCTGGAACAACTCCGCGCGGATCGCCAGCGCCATCACGCCACCGACGAGAAACATGATGAACGAGAACCACAGGTAGAGCGTGCCGATGTCCTTGTGATTGGTCGTCGTGATCCAGCGCATGATCCCGCCCGGGTGATGCGCGTGCTCATGATCGACGCCGTGACCTGCGGCGTGATCGTGCGGAATGCTGCTCATTGCTTGCTCCTGGCTGGCGTTCGCAGATTGCTGTGTCCGATCCGCTACGACCGATCCGCTTTCACCTCGGCGGGCTGAATCACCTCACCGGTGTGGTTGCTCCAGCTGTTGCGCGTGTAGGTGACCACGGCGGCAATGTCGATGTCGGAGAGCGTGCTCTTCCAGGCGACCATCGCCGTCGGCTGACCGTTCCTGACGACGCCGTTCAGGACCGTCTTGATCTGGTCGTCCTTCGGACCCGTGACGACCTTCGAGCCGTCGAGCGCCGGAAACGCGCCGGCGACGCCCTTGCCGGTCGGCTGATGGCAGGAAGCGCAGTTCGCCGCGTAGACCTTCTCGCCGCGCGCGATCAGCTCCTTGACATCCCAGGTCTTGTTCGGATCGTCGGCCGCCGCGAGAGCCGCCTTCTTGTGTTCGGCGAGCCACTTCGCGTAATCATCGGCGCTCTTCACCTCGACGACGATGGGCATATAGCCGTGTTCCTTGCCGCAGATCTTCGCGCATTGGCCGCGGAAAGTGCCCGTCTTGTCGAACTTCATCCAGTCGTCGCGCACGAAACCCGGAATCGCATCCTGCTGCACGCCCGCCGCGGGGAGGAACCAGGCATGGATGACGTCGCTCGAGGTGATGAGCAGGCGAATTTTCTTGCCGGCCGGAACGACCATCGGCTCATCGACTTCCAGCAGGTAGTGCTCGCCCTTCGGCTCCCCTTCCTCGATCTGCGCAACCGGAGTCTTCAGATTGCTGTAGTAACCGAAGCCGTGATCCAGATAGTCGTAACTCCATTTCCACTGCGAGCCGGTGATCTTGACGGTGAGATCGGGAACCGCAGTGTCCTTCATTGCCAGAATCGTCCTGGTCGCGGGAACGGCCATGAATACCAGGATGAGGAAGGGGATCACGGTCCACACGACCTCGACCAGCGTGTTCTCGTGAAACTGTGCGGCCTGATGGCCCTTGGACTTGCGGTGCGCGAAGATCGAATAGAACATCACCGAGAACACGCCGACGAAGATCACGACGCAGATCCACATGATGTACACATGCAGGTCGAAGATCTGTGTGGCGATCGGCGTGACCGGCGCCTGGAGGTTGTACTCCTTCGCGGCTTGCGCCAGCGCCGGCACGAGCGCCACAACCAGTGCGGCCGTCCCGGCCATCTTCTTCGGCAGCGGGTGCGCTGACTTCATTGCTCCCCTTGCCATCGCTCCCCTGCGTTTCATGCTCCCCTCGATGAATTCCAGTGTTGCCAGCGCGCCGGCCCCGCTTGAGCTATCGCGCCGCCAGCAAGCGCCGGAGATCCCGGGCGACGATCGCCCGCTTGCCGGCGGGCAGCTCGTCGCCGAACGACACGCCTTGCCCGGCGAACCACAGCTTGAGGCGCGACGAGTGATTGAAGGCGTCCTCTTCCACTTCAACCCGGGTCCAGTAACGATTGAATTCCCGCCGCGTGCGCGTTCCCGCCCGCTCGCGCTCGACGATGACGCGATCACCGCAGACGCTTATCCGCTCCCAGTCCGCCGCGTGCCGCTCGATCCATCGGAATGCCAGGTACAGCACCGCCATTTCCAGCGCGGAATACGGGAGCACCATCCACGCCCCGAGTGCCGCGAATCCGAGCGCGAGGCCGAGTGACAGGATGCACAGCGACGCGTATACCCGCCAGCGCCACCGCGAGCCAAGCGAATCGTTCCGACGCGAGACCACGCAGAATTCGGGTTCGGCGGAAAGCAGTGGGATCCCTGCGCCCGGCATACAAGCCTCTTCGACCGCGACAGCGCAGTCCTGGCATCCAGGATTACGGTGACGCGGTGTCGCGACAAACAACGCAACGCATTGCCAAAACTCATAAATCTTAGCATGGATGGCGGCGTCGCAAGATGCCGAAGGCGTGCGTTCATCGATCACCCAAGCCCGAGCGCGCCGGCGCCCGGGCCCCACTGCGGCGCATCGGACTTTGCCCAGGCGATGGTTGCGATGCGCGGCGCAGGCAGACGTTCTTCGAGCGCCGCCACGTTGGCCTCGGGCCGCGTCAACATCGGCTCGACGAAATTCGCCACCCAGCCCCCGAACACAGCGCCGCGGCAGCGGATCGCGTGCGCCGAGAGCAGGGCGTGATTCAGGCAGCCCAGGCGCAGCGCGATCACCAGCACGACCGGCAACGACAGCGCGAGAGCAATGTCGAGCATGTCCCGCCGCGCATCGAGCGGCACGAACACGCCACCTGCGCCTTCGACGGCGACGCGATCGGCGCGTCCGGCGAGCACCTCGTACGCTGTGCGGATCCGCGCGAGGTCGATCGGGACGCCCGCCTCGGCTGCGGCGAGGTGCGGCGCGATCGCGGGCGCGAATGCAAAAGGGTTGCGGAAGCGAAGCGGGGCCTCGACGTTGCCGGCCGCCGCGAGTGCCGCGACATCCTCGTTGCATGCGGCGCCCGCTGCGATGCCGGCGGCGACGGGCTTCATTCCCACCGCGCGCCGGCCCTGCGCCGCCCAGTTGCGCAACAGCGCGCACGCGACGACGGTCTTGCCGACGCCCGTGTCGGTACCGGTGATGAACAGCCCGCGAGTCATTTCCCTATGCGAGTCATTTCCTTGTCTCACCTCGCGCGCGAACGTCGCGCTGGAAGCGCACGACCGCACGCCCGTCGGCGGCGAAACGCGGCTCGGGCTTCCACGCGTGGCCATAGACGACTTCGTAGGTTGCGGGTAGGCGCCCATCACGGCGAAACGCCTCGAGCGCCGCGAGCACGCGGCTCCAGCGGGCGCGGCCGGTAAGCCCGCGCGGCCGGCCGACCGTGGCGTTGTGCGCACCGATCGCCTTCAACTCGCGCATCATCGTCTTGGCATCCGTGTACGTCAGCGTGATCGTGTCCGTATCCATGACCGGATCGGCGAACCCTGTCTGCACCAACATGTCACCGACATCGTGCATGTCGATAAAGCGGCTGACGTGCGTCGCGCGGTCGATGCCGGCGAACGCGGCGCGCAGTTCCTTGAGCGTGTCCGGTCCGAACGTGGTGAACATCAGCAATCCGTCGGCGCGGAGCACGCGGTGGAACTCGCCGAACGCGGTCGCGGCGTCATTGATCCACTGCAGCGTCAGGTTGCTCCACACGAGGTCGACGGTTCCGGACGCGAGCGGCAGGCGACACGCATCGCCGCAGACCAGCGCCGGATCGCGGCGCGCCGACGCGCGCGTGCCGAGCAGCCGGGCGAACAGCGAGCGTTCGGAAGCGTGCGTCGCCGCCGCGCGGCGCCGCGCAGCGTCGAGCATCGCATACGCGAGATCGAGGCCGACCACAAAAGCCTCCGGATAGCGTGCCGAGAGCTCGCTCAACGCATCGCCGGTGCCACAGCCCGCGTCGAGGATCGCCAGCGGTTGCAGCTTCACGAGCATGAGGCGTTCGGCCATCCGCTGGCCGACCTCGCGCTGTAGGATGGCGGACGCGTCGTAGCTCGCCGCCGCGCGCTCGAAAGCGTGGCGCACGCTGCGGGGATCGAGGCGGAACGGATCGACGCTAGACGCCATCGGCGATTGCGCAGAGGAATGCTTCGGGATGCGACAGGAATGGCGCGTGCGCCGCGCCGGGGATCAGTCGGAACGACGCGCACGGCAGCGTTCGGGCCAGCCATTCGCCGGCTTCCGGAGGCGTCAGGGTATCGCGCTCGCCGGAGATGACGACCGCGCGCTGCCGAATCGCGCCGACGTCGGCGCGCAGATCCGTCGTCGCCAAGAGCTCGAGCGCGGCGCGCAATGCGACCCGCGAAGGCTCGCCACGCGCAAAGAGCTCGGTGCGCAGTTGCGCGAGTACGGCGCGCGCGTGCTCGCTTCCCTGCACCTGTAGCGCGACGAAGCGTTGCAGCGTCAGCCGATACGATACGGCGAGCTCGTCGCCGAACTGCTGCAGCGTCGCCGCGGTCATCGCGTGCGGCCAATCGGGGCGCGCGACGAAGCACGGCGTCGCCGCGGTCAGGATGAGCCGGCCGACGTGCTCGGGCTCGACGCGCGCCCAGTGCATCGCGACTGCGCCGCCGAGCGACCAGCCGAGCACCGTCAGCGGGCCGGCCGCGGCGTCCGGCAGGCGCGACACCGCGTCGGCGATCACCGCGGTTATCGTTGCCAGCGCATACGGCGCGATCGCCGCGCTGTAGCCGTGTCCGGGAAGATCGACGCAGTGAATCCGGAATTTTTCGGCCAACCGCGGCAAGAGCGGTGCAAACAGGCCCGAATGCATGGCCCAGCCGTGCAGCAGCACCAGAGGAGGCCCCGCGCCAACGCTATCGATGTGCACGCCGCTCATTGATGTACCCCCACGCTTACGGCTACCGCCGCTGCGCTGCCCCCGAGGGCGTAATTCACGCTTTGGGGCGGCCCTACGGCGCTCATCCGCGCTCCGCGAGCGCTGCAAGCACAGCCAGCAGCCGGGTGACGTCAGTCTCCGCGTGCGCCGCGGAGAGCGCGATGCGCAGCCGCGCCGTACCTTGCGGGACGGTCGGTGGCCGGATCGCCGGAACCCATAGTCCGCGCTGCCAGAGCGCGGCGCTCAAGGCGAGCACCTCGGCATTGTCGCCCACGACGAGCGGCTGGATCGCGGTCTCGGAGGGCAGAACGCGCCAGGGCAGGGTCGCGGTACCGGCGCGAAAGCACGCGATCAACGTAGACAGGCGCTCTCGTCGCTGCGGCTCGTCGCGGATGATCGCGAGGCTCGCCTGCAGGGCGCAGGCGAGGAGCGGCGGCGAAGCCGTCGTGAACACGTAAGGCCGCGCGGTCTGCAGCAGCGTTTCGACCACGGCGCGATGCGCAGCGACGAACGCGCCGGAAACCCCGGCCGCCTTGCCCAGCGTGCCCATGTAGACGATGCGCTCCGCGGCGAGCCCAAAATGCGCCAGCGTGCCGCGACCGCCTCCGGTCACGCCGAAGCCGTGTGCGTCGTCGACAAGCAGCCACGCGTCGTGCATTTCCGCCAGCTCCAGCAACTGCGGCAACGGCGCGATGTCACCGTCCATGCTGAACACAGCGTCGGTGCAGATCAGCTTGCGCTTCGCACGGCTCTGCGTCAGGCGGCGGGAGAGCTCGTCGAGATCCCCATGGCGGTAGCGGATGAACTGAGCGCGCGACAACCGCGCCGCGTCGTTGAGGCAGGCGTGGTTCAAGCGATCGCCGAACACCGCGTCGCCGCGACCGCAAAGCACGGGGACAATGGCGAGATTGGCCAGGTATCCCGTCGAGAATAGCAGCGCCCGCGCATCGGCGCAGGGCGCGACCCAGTCGGAGAGCTCGCGCTCGAGCGTATCGTGCGCGGAAAAGTGACCGGAGATGAGATGCGAGGCGCCGGCACCGACACCGAACCTCGCCGCACCGCGCTGCGCGGCGGCGATGAGGCGCGGGTCCGACGCGAGTCCCAGATAGTCGTTGCTCCCGAAGTGCAAGACCTCGCGCCCTTCGACGGTGACGTGCGCGCCTTGCGGCGAGTCGACCGCACGCCGGCGTCGCGCAAGCCCGGCCGCGTCGCGCGCGGCGAGCGCGACCGTGAGTTCGTCCACCGCGCGCGTGGTCAAGTCGTGGTGCGATCGCCGGCCTCGAGCGCCGTCAGGCCGAGACGCCGGAAAAGCGCCCGATCCGCCTCGACGTCGGGATTGCCGGTGGTCAAGAGCTTGTCACCGTAGAAGATCGAGTTCGCTCCGGCGAAGAAGCAGAGCGCCTGGATGCCGTCGCCAAGCTCGCGCCGTCCTGCGGATAGCCGCACCGTCGCCCGCGGCATCGTAATGCGCGCGACGGCGACGGTGCGCACGAACTCGAGCGGGTCGATCGATTCAGTGCCGTAAAGGGGTGTGCCTTCGACCTGCACCAGGTTATTGATCGGCACCGACTCGGGATAAGGATCGAGGTTGGCGAGCTGTGCGATGAGCCCTGCGCGTTCTGCGCGCGATTCCCCCATGCCGACGATCCCGCCGCAACATACCTTGATTCCAGCGCCGCGAACGCGGACCAGCGTTTCGAGACGATCGCGATATTCGCGCGTGGTAATGATCTCGCCGTAGAACTCGGGCGCGGTGTCGAGGTTGTGGTTGTAGTAATCGAGGCCGGCTCTTTTGAGCGCTTCCGCCTGACCGTCTTTGAGCATGCCTAAGGTCGCGCAGCTCTCGAGTCCCAGTGCCTTGACTTCGCGCACCATGGCGAGCACTGGCTCGAGATCACGGTCTTTCGGACCGCGCCACGCCGCGCCCATGCAGAAGCGCGTCGCGCCCGCGGCCTTTGCCGCGGCGGCGGCGGCGGCGACCTCGCCGAGGGGAAGCATCGCTTCGTTTGGCACGCCGGTGTGATAGCGCGCGGCCTGAGGGCAGTACGCGCAGTCCTCCGGACAGCCGCCGGTCTTGATCGACAGCAGCGTCGAGAGCTGCACGGCGTTCCGCTCATGGTGCGCGGCGTGTACCTGGTAGGCACGCGCGAGCAGGTCGTTGAACGGCAGCGCGAACAGCCCCTCAACCGCCGCAAGCGTCCAGCCCGGGAGCCCGGCGCTTGTGGCCTGCGCGGCGGCGGGCGCGGATCGCGATGATGGCTGCATGGAAGCCGGTGGTCTGGTTAGAATGCTTAGGCAGTGTCGGAGGAGGAAGGCCCGTTGTCAAATTTTCTGGGCGGCGCGCTTGACAACATGCGCCGCGGCGCGCTCGACGCCGCGCGGCGCGCGTTGCCGCAGCGCTGCGAGCTCTGCGCCGCGCCATCCGGCGCGCTGCTCCTGTGTTCGGCGTGCCTGCATTCCTTGCCGCGCCTTGGGCCGGCGTGTCCCGTGTGCGCACTGCCGACGCCGGACGGCGAGGTGTGCGGCCGGTGTCTTGCCCACCCGCCACTATTCGCAGCGACCGTGGCGGCGTTCGCCTACGCTTTTCCCGTCGACCGTCTCATGCACGCGTTCAAGTACCATGGCCGGCTCGCGCTCGCGGAGTGGGCTGCGGGCGCTATCCTCGCCGAACGCGGGCGGCGCTGCCCGGCACTGCCGCCCGACCGCCTGATCGCGCTGCCGCTTTCGCGCGAGCGCCAGCGCGAACGCGGCTACAACCAGGCGTACGAAATCGCCCGCGCCGTCGCCCGCCAGCTGCGAGCCCCGCTCATTCGCCACGGCATCCGTCGCGATCGGGCAGCGCCGCCTCAGGCCGCGCTGCCCTGGAGCGAGCGGGCGAAAAACGTTCGCGGCGCCTTCGCCTGCGAGCTCGACCTTACGGAAATGACTGTCGCGGTCATCGACGATGTGATGACGACCGGCGCCTCGCTGGCCGAGTTGGCAAAGACGCTCAAGGCTGCCGGCGCAACGCGTGTCGAGAACTGGGTCGTCGCGCGCACCTTGCCGCCGGCGGCCTAGAGCGGGCGCCGTAACGCGTGCCTCCCTCGGCGATGGTGGCGGTTGTTCTCGTTCAGCCGGAGATACCGCCGAACACGGGCAACGTGATCCGGCTTTCTGCCAACTCGGGTGCCGAGCTGCATCTGGTCGAGCCGCTCGGTTTCCGGCTCGACGACCGCGAGTTGAGGCGCGCCGGCCTCGATTACCACGAATGCGCGCGCGTGCTCGCGCACCGCGACTGGGCCGCCTGTCGGGCCGCGGTCGATCCGCTGGGCGCGCGCCGCTGGTACGCGCTGACGACCAAGGGCCCGCGATCGCTCTTCGACTGCGCTTTTCGCTCCGACGATGTCTTTGTCTTCGGCTGCGAGACCGCCGGATTGCCCGCAGCGATCCTCGCCGAGTTTCCGGCGGACGCGAAGCTGCGCATCCCGATGCGCGCCGGCGTGCGCAGCCTGAACCTGTCCAATGCCGTCGCGATCGCCGTCTACGAGGCGTGGCGGCAGGGGAGCTTCGCCGGTTCCGGCGTCGGACCGTAGGAGCCTAGCGGATCCCCAGTCGCGAGAAGATGAACCGCAGCTCGTACTCGCGATCGCGGATGACCTGCTCCTTCGCCTTGCCGTAGCCGTGGCCGCTGTCGAAGTCCATGTACAGCAGGAACGGATCGAGCTGCCCGACGTGGTTTTGCACCGCGGCGACGAATTTCTTCGCGTGCAGCGGATCCACGCGCGAGTCGTATTCCCCTGCCGTGACCAGCGTCGGCGGGAAGCTCACGCCGTCACGAATGTTGTGGT
>VBCS01000178.1 GCA_005888955.1 Betaproteobacteria bacterium | reverse complement strand
GATAGGCTTGGCGGCCAGTCCGAAGCTCAATACGACGGTCATGCCGTTCATCCTGCGCGGCGTGCAGCTGCTGGGCGTGGATAGCGCCAATTGCCCAATGGAATTGCGGCAGGCGATCTGGAACAAGCTCGCGGTCGCGTGGCGGCCCGATCGCGTCCACGATCAGGTGCGCACGATCGATTTCGAGGATCTGCCGATGCACTTCGACGCCTATATCAAAGGCCTGGTGCGAGGCAGGACCGTCGTGCGCATCGGTGCCGATACCCACCCTTAGGCGGACGAGCGCGCGCAACTCGAGCAGAAGTGTTTGACCGGGCGCAATACGGCACTTGACGCAACGGGCTAGTCTGGCCGGGGACTCGAATCGGAAGGTCGCGATGCCCAACTACTCCGAGACGCATCACCGATCCCTGCACAATCGCGACGCATTCTGGCGGGAGCGGGCGGCGCTGATCGATTGGGAGACGCCCTTTACGCAAGTGCTCGATTACAGCCGCCCGCCCTTTGCACGCTGGTTCGTCGGCGGCCGCACCAACCTCTGCCATAACGCCATCGATCGCCATCTCGCGACACGCGCCGACCAGGCAGCGCTCATCTTCATTTCGACCGAGACGGATCAGCGCCGGACTTATAGCTATCGCGAGCTCGCCGCCGAGGTCAACTGCTTCGCCGCGATTCTCTCCGCACAGGGTGTTGGCAAGGGCGATCGAGTCTTGATCTACATGCCGATGATCGCGGAGGCGGTGTTCGCGATGCTCGCGACGGTGCGGCTCGGTGCAATCCACTCGGTCGTTTTCGGCGGGTTCGCCGCCGCGAGTCTTGCCACGCGCATCGACGATGCGAAGCCTGCAGTCATGGTCACCGCCGATGCCGGAATGCGGGGGGGCAAGGCCATACCGTACAAGCATCTGGTCGACGAGGCGTTGCGGCTCGCCGTGCACCCGCCGGCGAAGGTGATCATCGTCGACCGCAAGCTCGATGCCGGAACGTCCCGCGTCGCCGGGCGCGATCTCGATTACGCGACGCTCGCCGCACGGCACGAAGGCGCGCGGGTGCCGTGCGCATGGGTCGAATCATCGGAACCCTCGTACATCCTCTACACGTCCGGCACCACAGGGAAGCCCAAGGGCGTGCAGCGCGACACCGGCGGCTACGCGGTCGCGCTGATCGCCTCGATGCGCGACATCTTCTGTGTCGCGCCCGGCGAGACCATGTTCACGACCAGCGACATCGGCTGGGTCGTCGGACATTCCTATATCGTCTACGCACCGCTCTTGAACGGCTCGACGACGATCATGTACGAGGGCTTGCCGATTCGTCCCGACCCCGGTATCTGGTGGCAGATCGTCGCCGAGCACAAGGTGCGGACGATGTTCAGCTCGCCGACCGCGATCCGGGTCCTGAAAAAACAGGATACGGCGTACATGAAAAAGTACGATCTTAGCGGCCTCAAATACCTCTTCCTCGCTGGCGAGCCACTGGACGAGCCGACGGCGCGCTGGGCGTCGGACTCGCTGGGCGTCGCCATCGTCGATCATTACTGGCAGACGGAGAGCGGTTGGCCGATCCTTTCGGCGTCGCCCGGGATCGAGGACACGCCGCGCAAGTTCGGCAGCCCGTCGTTCCCGGTCTGCGGTTATGACGTGCGTTTGCTCGACGAGACAACGGGCGACGAGGTCGGTACCGACGACAAGGGCGTGCTGGCGATCATGCCGCCGCTGCCGCCGGGCTGCATGACCACCGTGTGGGGCGACGACGAGCGCTTCGTCAAGACCTACTTCGAGACGATACCCGGAAAGATGACGTACTCGACCTTCGACTGGGCGAAGCGCGACGCCGACGGTTATTACTTCGTCCTCGGCCGCACCGACGACGTGATCAACGTCGCCGGCCACCGCCTGGGGACGCGAGAGATCGAAGAGGCGGTGCAGGCGCATCCCGGCATCGCCGAGGTCGCGGTCGTCGGGGTCGCCGATCAGCTCAAGGGGCAGATTCCGGTCGCGTTCGCCGTGGTCAAGGACCCGGCCAAGGTCGCCACTGCCGAAGGCGTCGCGGCGATGCGCCGCCAGGTGATGGATACGGTCGACCGCGAGCTTGGCGCTATCGCCCGGCCGGGCGCAGTGCATTTCGTCACGCTGCTGCCGAAGACACGCTCGGGCAAGCTCTTGCGGCGCTCGATCCAGGCATTGGCCGAAGGTCGTGATCCCGGTGATCTGACGACGATCGAAGACCCGGGCGCGCTCGAGCAGATCCGGCAGGCGCTGCAGCCAACCGCGGTAAAATAGCGGTTTCCTGCACGACCCCGCTTCTTGTCGACCGTCACCTCCGCGGCACCTCCGCACGTTCCGCTTGCACGCGTCACGCGCGGTGACGCCATCGATAGCGTCCACTATGGATCGGTCGCGGTCGTCGACCGCGACGGCCGGCTGCTGTTCTCCGCCGGCGATCCGCACTTCCTGACAACGACGCGCAGCGCGCTCAAGCCGCTGCAGGCGCTGCCCTTCGTCGCCGGCGGCGGGGTCGAGCACTTCGGGTACTCGCCCGAGCAAGTCGCGCTCTTGTGTGCCAGCCATTCCGGCGAGCCGCGCCACGTCGCCGCCGTCGCCGCCATGCTCGAGCGGGCCGGGTGCACTGCGGACGCGCTGCAATGCGGGATTCATCCTCCGATCTATTACACCGTGCGCGAGGAACTGCCTCCTGCCGGAGTCAAATTCACGCCGCTGCATCACAATTGCTCAGGCAAGCACGCCGGTATGCTCGCCTATTGCCGCCAGTGCGCCTTGCCGCTCGAATCGTATCTCGCGTTCGAGCATCCGCTGCAGCAGGCGATACGCGCGGCGGTTGCATATCTGACCGGCGTGGCCGAGCGTGAGCTCGTCGCCGGCATCGACGGCTGCTCCGCGCCGAACTATGCCGTGCCGCTCGACCGTCTCGCCTACGCCTACGCCCGGCTCGCAACCGTCTCGGACGACCCGCGCTATGGCGCCGCACCGGCAACGCTCGCCGCGGCGATGACCGCGCACCCGGAATGGTTTCGGGCGAGGGGCGCAACGACTTGATCCTGATGCGCGCCGGAGGCGGCGACTGGGTGACCAAGGCCGGCGCTGAAGGCGTGCAGGGGATCGGTGTCCGCAGCCGGGGGTGGGGCATCGCCCTCAAGGTTGTCGACGGCAACCCCCGCGGCCTGCACCCGGCAACTGTGGCGGTGCTCGACCTTCTCGACCTCCTCGACGCCGTGCAGCGCCAAGCACTGCAAGCGTGGCGGGAGCCGGTCATCCGTAACTATCGGGGACTGGCCACCGGCCGTGTTGAGCCGATCGTGCGCCTGGAGCGCCGAAGCTGAGCGTCGCGCCGACAAAACCCTGCGCGGGAGTGAACTTCCCGTGCGTCGGGCGGTCCAGAGCAGCAGGCATCGTGCCGCATGGCCGCCGCGAGCGCCCCGCACGGCTCGGCTATACTGCCGGCGGGTGCCGCGCCCACCTGACCGGGTGTGGCGAGAACAACGAGATGACTCAGGGGCGGCCCGCGGATGGGTGACCGCGAAGTTGATCAGCAGCTCGTGGAGCGTGCGCAGCGGGGCGACAAGCGTGCCTTCGAGCTGTTGGTGTTGAAGTACCAGCGCAAACTGGCACGGCTGTTGTCGCGATTGGTGCGCGACGCCGGGGAAGTCGAGGATGTGACGCAGGAGGCCTTCATCAAGGCCTACCGCGCGCTGCCGAGCTTCCGCGGGGAAAGTGCGTTTTACACCTGGCTGTACCGTATCGCGATCAATACCGCCAAGAATTATCTGGTCGCGATAGGGCGGCGGGCGCCGACTTCGACCGGTTTCGACCACGAGGAGGCGGAAAACTTCGAGGACGCCGAGCAGCTGCGTGACTCGAATACGCCGGAGAACGAGCTGCTGGGCAGAGAAATCGCGACCACGGTCAACAAGGCGATGGACGCGCTGCCCGACGATCTGCGCACGGCGATCACGCTGCGCGAGATCGAGGGTCTGAGCTATGAAGAGATTGCCAACGTGATGAATTGTCCGATTGGCACGGTGCGTTCCCGGATTTTTCGGGCGCGCGAAGCGATCGCAGCGGAGCTGCGGCCGCTGCTGGGGACCGACAAGGACCGGAGATGGTAATGGGTAAATTCCTGGCTCTGCCGGATGCGGACGAACCCGCCCGGCCAACGGAACTGACGCCGGAGGAAGTCTCGCTGCTCATGGACGGTGAGCTCGACGCTGATCGCGCCGAGCGTGCCTGCCACGGGCTCCGCGAAGTGGCGTCGGTGCAAACGTGGATCTGCTACCACGTGATCGGCGATTGCCTGCGCGGAGACGGCGCGCCGATGTGGGGCATTTCGAAGCGCTTCGCGGCGCGGCTGGCCGCCGAGCCGACGGTGCTGGCGCCCTCGCGGGCGCGCCCGGCGCCGGCGGCCGTCGCCTGGGCCGTGGCGGCGACCGTCGCCGCGGTCGGCGTGGTCGGCTGGGTGGCGCTGACGACGATGCCGCTGCCGCCGTCCGCGATCGTAACTGCACAGCGAGTCGATGAGGTCCGGGCTGCGGACCTGCGGCGCCCCGTCGTCAACGAATATCTCCTGGCGCACCAGGAATACTCGCCGACCACGGCGATCCAGGGCGTGCGCCCGTATCTGCGCGCGGTCACGGCCGACCCGCAGGATGCGGCGAAGTAACGGCGCCGCGCCGGTCACCGCCAGCCGGCGACCCAGGTTCGGCCTGCGCGCGGTTTTCGGCGTCGCCGCGCTGCTTTGGGTATCGCTCGCGCTCGCCGACGATGCGACCGGCTGGCTGCAGCAGGCCGCGGCTGCGGCAAAGCAGCTCAACTACTCCGGGACGCTCGTCTACCAGCACGACGGGCGCGTCGAAACTTCACGCGTCATTCACATGGTCGATACGACCGGCGAGCACGAGAAGCTCGTCAATCTCGACGGGCCGGCGCGCGAGGTCATCCGCAACAACGAGCAGGTCCGTTGCTACTACCCCGACGCGAAGATTATCCGCATCGAGCCCCGAACCTACCGTAATGCCTTCCCTTCGCTGTTGCCGCAGCAGCTCGACACGCTCGCGGCATATTATTTCTTTCGCAAGGCCGAGATCGCGCGCATCGCCGGCCTCGAGACGCAGGCGTACGTCTTCGAGCCCAAGGACGGCATGCGCTACGGACACAAGCTGTGGGCGGATCTCACTTCCGGCCTGCTGCTCAAGGCCCAGCTAATGAACGATCGGAATGTTCCAATCGAGCAGTTCGTCTTCACCGACATTCAGATCGGCATCAAGATCGAGCGCGACACGGTGCGGCCGAGCTTCCGGCCGCCGCCCGTGGATTGGGAAATGCGCGAATCGCTGCCGGGCGACGTCGTGCAGCAGGACACCGGCTGGCTGGTCAAGGAACTGCCGCCGGGCTTCTCCAAGATCGTCGAGGGCTACCGGACCTTGCGCGGCAAGGTGGCGCCGGTCGCGCATCTAGTCTTCTCTGACGGTCTCGTCGCCGTGTCGGTCTTCGTCGAGCCGATGCCTCAGGCGCCTCAGCTGATCGGCTTGTCGCAGCAGGGCGGCATCAACGTCTACAGCCGGCAACTCAACGATCATCTGGTGACCGTATTGGGCGAGACGCCCGGGGCCACGGTCCGTCAGATCGCGTATTCCGTCGCGCATCGCTGACGACGGAATCGTCATCCGCACACAGCTTCAACAGGGGAAACGCTACATGAAACTAAGTATATGGACGCTCGTCGCTGCGCTTGCCGGCGCTGTTTCGTTCGTGCCGGTGACCGCGGCGCAGTCGACTCGTGGTTTGCCGGACTTCACCGAGCTCTACGAACAGCAGGGGCCTGCGGTGGTCAGTGTCGACGTCACGCAGACCGTTCGCCGCTCGCAACTGCCGGATCTGTCCGAGGACGATCCATTCTACGAATTCTTTCGCCGTGTCGGCCAGATTCCGCGCGGCCGCGAACGCCCGCGCGATCTCGAGCAGCAGTCGGTGGGATCGGGCTTCATCCTGTCCTCCGACGGCTACATCCTGACCAATGCGCATGTCGTCGACGACGCGAGCGAAGTCATGGTCAGGCTTAGCGACAAGCGCGAATTCAGGGCCAAGGTCGTCGGTGTGGACAAGCGCACCGACGTCGCCGTACTGAAAATTGAAGCGACCGGGCTCGCCAAGGTGACGATCGGCGACCCGGAAAGGCTCAAGGTCGGCGAGTGGGTCGCGGCGATCGGCAAGCCCTTCGGGCTGGAAAACACGATCACCGCCGGCATCGTCAGCGCCAAGGGCCGCGACCTGCCCAACGAGAATCTGATACCGTA
>VBCS01000177.1 GCA_005888955.1 Betaproteobacteria bacterium | reverse complement strand
AACGCGCGATGATCTGCAGCGTCACCGGCACGATGAGAATCCCTACCGTGGCGGCGAGCAGCCAGTCGAGCAGTCGGTAGTAGCCAGCGATGAACTTGCGCATGTTTCGCCCGGCGTCGCCACAAAAGACGCCGGCGGGAGCTCGAGCCCGCCGGCCCTTGTCGCTTCTTACATCGAGTTGATCTTGTTGTAGATGGCGTCGGCGCCGATTTCCTTCGCGTACTCGGCCATCACCGGATCGACCGCCTTCTTCATCGCCGCGCGGTCGGTGAACGCGATGCGCTTCAACTTGCCCGCCTTCTCCATCGCTTCGAGCTTGGCGGCATCCTCGCCCGATTCGATCTGGCGCCCGTAGATGCCTGCTTCCTTGCCTGCCTTGATGATCGCGGCTTGCAGGTCCGGCGGCAGCTTCTTGAAGGTCTTGCCCGAGAAGCAGATCGGCCGGATGGTGATCGCGTGCTGCGTCATGTTGAGGTTCGGCCCGACTTCGTAGAACTTCATCGTCTCGACGCCTGCGGCCTCGTTCTCGCCCGCCTGGATCACGCCGTTCTGGATCGCGTTGTAGACCTCGTCGTAGGCGATGACCGTCGGCGACATGCCCGCGGCGGTGAAGGTCTTGCTCCAGATCGGCGCGCCCTGCACGCGGACTTTGAGACCTCTCAGCTCGGCCATGTTGTGCACCGGCTTGTTGGCGAAAATGTTGCGCGTGCCGCCCCCGGCGAATCCGATTAGCATCACATCTGCCTTTTGCGCGACCTCGTCGGCGACGGGCTTCAGCGTGTCGGCGTCGAGCACCTTGTTCCAATGGTCGAGATCGCGGAACAGGAACGGCGCGTCGATGAACGGGGCGGCTTTCGAGAACGTCGACATGTGCGCCGGCGAGACGATGCCGTAGTCGACCGAGATGCCCTGGTTCATGTAGGCGAAATAGTCCTTCTCCAGGCCCAGCTCACTATTCTTGTGCAGCACGAAGTTGACCGGCTTGCCGTAGTACTTCTTGACCAGTTCCTCGAATTTCACGAGGGCTTTGGTGAACGCATGATCGTCGTTGAACTGGACCGCGCCGTGCAGTGTGATCGCTTGCTGTGCGGCGGCGTCGAGCGAAAAGGCCAGCGCCACGACAGCGGCGCCGCGCGAGAGCGCTTGCAAAAATGGATGCATCGGTTCCTCCAACAGGTTGCGTGTCGTATCGCCGCCGGCGGACGCAAGCGTGCTGCGCCGCATCGCGGTGTGAACCATCCCGTTTTTTGAGTCGAGTGGCCGGTCCGCATTCAACCGCGCCTGCGCCCGGGTGTCAACCTTGGCCCGGATGCGTGGCCCCGCTTGCCGTATAGCGTTCGCAGACCAGGCGCTCGCATTGCGCCAGCCCGCATGCTCGACAGCGTGGCACGGTATACTCGCCCATGATCTGGAAGTTTTTCGCGTGAGTCCGCAATGCTGTCTTTGACCGCAAGGTCGTTCGTCCTCTGTTGCGCGCTGGCAGTGTCCTTCACGGTGCTGGGCGCTCACGAGTATCGCGCCGATCAATTGCGCATTGGTCACCCGTTCGCTCGCGCTACGCCGCCGGGCGCCAGGACCGGCGCGGTGTTCTTCACGGTCGACAACGCCGCCAAAGAAGCTGACCGGCTGCTCCGCGCGTCGACGCCGATCGCCGCCGGTGTCGTCCTGCATCAGATGGCGCTCGAAGACGGCGTCATGAAAATGCGCGCGGTGCCGTCGGTCGAAGTGAGGTCGGGCGGCAGGCTGGAGCTCAAGCCGAACGGCTACCATCTGATGCTGCTCGATTTGAGGCAGCCGCTCAAGGCCGGCGAAAAGTTTCCGCTGACGCTCACCTTCGAGGATGCCGGAACCATTACGATTTCGGTGTTGGTCGAGGAGATGGGGGCGATGGGCGGAGCCGCGCGCAAATAGAGAAACGTGATCGGATTCTCGCGATCAATGGCGGTGGCTTTCCGCGGGCGGGGCGCCGGGAGGCTCGCGGTTGAGCAACTCGATCTGAGCAAGCATTTCGACAGCGCGATTGTCGGCAGCATCGCGGACGCCGATCCAGCGCGCGCGAAGATAACCTTGGCGATCGATCAGGAACTCGACGTGTGCAGGCGCGTCGTCTCCGGACTCGATACTCCGGCGCGCGAACATCGCGTACGCCACGGCAACGTCCGGACGAGTGATCGCAAAAATCGACTTCCTGTCGTTGACGCTCTCCGCAGCAGCCGAGGGTGAAGATCTAACCGTCGGCACCGCGATGACGCGTACGTTATCCTCCGCGAAGTTGCGCTCTTCGGGGGCGAGTGCGCGCAGGCGTGGCAGTGAATCCGGCAGGGTATAGAAGACAAGCAGCGTGACGAAGCGTCCGCGCTGCCCACGCAGAGACTCCTGCGGTTGCGCATCGATCTCGAAAGTAAAATCGGGTGCCACGACGGGCCGCCACGGTTGGACTCGGGAAGTCAGCGCCCTTGCATCCGCGACCTCCGCTTGCGCGAACAGGAATTGGATCACCTCCCAGATCTCCGAAGCGCTTAGTTGCGGGGCGAAGGCCGGCATCGACGTTCCCGGGACGCCGTGCGCGATCACCCAGAAGAGATCGCCGGCGCGATGCTGCGATGCGTGTTCAACCAGATTTGCCGGCTTGCGCGCGAGCGAGGCTGCAGCGGGGCCATCGCCGCGACCCTGGCTTCCGTGGCAGCCACTGCAGTCACGAGCATAACGAGCGGAGCCATTGACGATCGACGTTGTCGTGAAGCGCACCGGTGATGCCAGATAGGACGTCGGATGCGCGGGTACGGCAAGCAGCCACGCGCTGATCGAAACGGCGACGCAAATCGCGGCGAGTCCCGAGATCCACAACGCGGATCGCCTCGTGCGAAAACCTCGCAGCGCCATCGCCGCGGCGACGAGCGCGAGCGAAGCCGCAAACACCAGCGCCGTGCTTATGCCGACCGACGCGTATACGGGTTTCAAGCTCAACGTATAAGCGAACGGCCAGACGGGCGCCTGATGCGCCGCGGGAACGGTGATGCCGAGGACACCGACGAGCGTCACCACCAGGAGTCCCGCGGCAGCCTCGAGGAGTGCGTTGCGTCGAAGCCTGTGCAGCGCCTCGCGATCGTGCGCACGGAGCCGCGGCGTCAAACGCAGGCGATTCACGAGCGCCAGCGTGATCATCGCCGCAAACAGCGCGAGCTTGGCAAGAAGGATCCGACCGTAATCGGTGCCGATGAGCGCCGGCACGTCGCCAACCAGATACCAGGTGTTCACCAGCCCGCTCAAGAACAGCGCGCCGACGCTCACTACGCCGAGCGCCGAGAAGCGGCGGGCCAGGTCCGCCGCCGCATCGAGCGACGGAACGCTTGAGATCCGTTGTGCTCGGCCCAGCAGGAAAGCGAGTCCCGGGAGCGCGCCGAGCCAGGCACCTGCGGCGAGCAAGTGTACGACATCGGCGGGCAAATGGAGGCTGCGCTCCGCTGGTGGGCCCGCAGCCGCGTGTCCCGCCCAGGCAAGCGTGGCGAGGTATACGCCGGCGAGTACTGCGGCGCCCATCGTGAAACGAGAACGGAGCCTGTCGTCCCGTGCCCTGATGATCGCAGTCAAGAGCGCGCCCACGCCGATGCCGATGACCGCACGCAGGAGCCAGACCCGCCCGAAGAGCGTCTGGCCCAGAACGAGACCGACGGTCGTGCGATTGACTGCCTGTGCGAGCGGCATGCCACTCATCACCGCAGCCTCGACCACAAGCCATGCCACGCCCGACGCGATGCTCGCCACGAGGCCCCAGACCGCAATCCGCACGGGCGAGCGGGAGACGTCGTTTCCGTCGAGGCTCGCGTTGTCCACAACGCGCCACAGGGGTTTCGCTACGCAGAGCACGAACACGAGCTCGCCAAACAGCAGTATGGCGGAAGCGAAGTGGATCGCCCGCACCGTGACGAACAGCGCGTTCATCGCCGCTCGCTCAGTGTAAGCGTACGCGTGCTAAGGAACCTCTGAACAAGTCTCACGCGGATTGCGTTGCCGGCAAAATGCGGATGACCGCAAGGCGCGCGACGAAGGTCGTAGCTTGGGCTACGATACCAAGGAGTGCGACGAAGCAGACGCCGCATTTTGCCGCAACCCGGATGGGACGGGGCTTTTCGGGCGGTCTGCTTTGTCGCGAGGCTCGCCAATGGGACCTGCCATTGGCGTCGCCTCGCTTCGCGCATCCCATCCCGAAAAGCCGCCGTCGCAACCGTGCGGGACTTGTTCAGAGGTTCCCTAAGGTACGACATCGAAGGTGAAATCGCCCTCGGTGACGTGCGTATCGACCGATAGGACGCGCCACGCCACGCGATACGTTCCGGCCGCAAGCTGAGGCACCGAGACGCGCAACAATGTGGCCTCCGCGCGATCGACCTGCGGATCACCTTTGTCGACCTGTCTGCCACTGCGGTCCATGACGCGCACGGAGCTGAACGCGGGTTCGAGCTCCTGCGTGAACCACAGCTTTACCTGCGCGGGCGAAGCGCGGACCGCGCTGCCCACGGCGGGTGTCGCATGATCGAGAAAGGCGTGCGCGCCGGCGAGCGAGACGACCGTCATCGCCGACGCGAACGCAAACAGCCTCGACAACCAGCGCTTCATTCTATTTGCGGAAACTCATTTGCCAAACTCATTTGCCAAAATAGGCCGGCCGATCGTCGTGGGAAATAGATCGTCGAGGAAGAAATGCAGCTGTGCGATCCAGCCGACGTGGCTGCCGCTGCGAGAGTTCACGGGGATGACCGCCTCCACCGCAAGCTGCACGTACTGGCCGGCCCAGATGATCCCGGGGTTCACGGTTCCCGTCGTTCCTCTCGCGCCGCGATCGAGCGCCGTCGACATGGCGAATTCGACGACCGGAATCATCCGGTTGAACGGCTCGCGCAAGCCCACGTCCTGCACGAAGGCCTGCAGGTACGGCAGGCTGTACTCGATGGCGAAGCCCCACTCGAGCGTGTGCGGATGACGCTCGACGCTGAGCTCGCCCTCATCGTTGACGGTCGTGGTACCCGCGCGCGACGGAATTCCGACGCCGACGAGACCGGTCACCGCGAACGGGCGCAGGAACTTCGCCTCCGCCGGCAGATCGCCGAAGCCCTTGCCGAAGAAGAGCGTTGGCGTGATCGTGCTGAAGGATTCGGCGCCCACACGCTTC
>VBCS01000174.1 GCA_005888955.1 Betaproteobacteria bacterium | reverse complement strand
CAATCTGCGCTGCCGCAGCCATGGCTAGCAATCGGAGATCAGCTGATTCGCGTGTAGGGCTTTCGGGCGGGCTTGTAGGCGCTTATCCGATTCCAGGCCTAAGCTCGTTCCTGTGATGCCGGCTTCGCGCGAGCGCTCCGCCCTTCCCGATCCGTTGTATCGAACAACGCTTAGGCTTATCCTAGCTTTTCATTCCCTCGCAGAGACCACGCGCCCGCCAATGCGTCGCCTCGATCAGAGTCAGTCATGACCGGCACCACGGCGTCCGAACCGGAAGAGAAGGCCGGCACTGCTGAAACGACTGAGTCACCGGCGAATCCGCCGCAAAGCGCCGCGTTTGCGGTGGTGGGTATCGGCGCGTCCGCCGGTGGGCTCGAGGCCGCCAGCCTGCTGCTCGGCCAGCTGCCGGGCACCACCGGCATGGCATTCGTCCTGATCCAGCATCTCGACCCGAAGCACGAGAGCAATCTCGGACGCATTCTCGCCAAGGCGACACCGATACCGGTGCAAGAGGCGACGCAGGGTCTGGCGGTGCAGCCGAACAACGTTTACGTGATTCCGCGCAACACGACGATGACCATCGCCGACGGGATCCTGCAGCTCAAGCCGCGCGGCGAAGCGCGCGGCCCGCATCTACCCGTCGATGCCTTCTTCAAGTCGCTCGCCGAAGATCGGCAGACCGCCGCGATCGGCGTCATCCTGTCCGGCACCGGCTCGGACGGCACGCTGGGGGTCGAAGACATCAAGGCGGCCGGCGGCATCACCTTCGCGCAGGACGAAGAATCGGCGAAGTACCCGGGGATGCCGCAAAGCGCCATGCGCAGCGGCTGCATCGACGTCGTCCTGCCGCCGGAGGAAATCGCGCGCGAGCTCGCCCGCATCGGTCAACATCCCTACGTGACGGCGGCTACGCGACCGGCCGACGCCGTACTGCCGGTCACAGAAGAAACGAGCTTTCGCAATATCCTGAAGCTGCTGCGCAGGTCGTTCGGCGTCGACTTCAGCGGTTATCGCGATACGACGATCCGGCGGCGCATCATGCGGCGCATGGTGCTTCATACCAAGGAAGATCTCGCCGATTACGCACGGCACCTGGAGAAGGATGGCTCGGAGCTCGAGGCGCTGTATCAGGACATCCTGATCAACGTCACGAGCTTCTTCCGCGAGCCCGAGACTTTCGAGGCGCTCAAGAACAGCGTCTTCCCCCAGATCTTGCAGAACAAGCCCGCGGACGCGCCGATCCGTATCTGGGTGCCGGGATGCTCGACCGGCCAGGAAGCGTATTCGCTGGTGATGGCGCTTCTGGAATTCCTCGAGGACAAGCCGGGACGGCCCGCGATTCAGATGTTCGCGACCGATCTCTCCGAGCCGTTGCTGCAGAGGGCCCGCGAGGGCGTCTATCCCGAGAACATCGAAGCGGAGGTCACGCCCGAGCGCCTGCGGCGCTTCTTCACCCGCCACGATAACCAGTACCGCGTCACCAAAGCCGTCCGGGAGATGTGCCTTTTCGCCAAGCAGAACGTCGCGGCCGACCCGCCGTTCTCGCGCGTCGACCTCATCAGCTGCCGCAATCTGCTCATCTACCTCGCACCAGCCTTGCAGAAACGCGTGATCCCGACGTTCCATTACGCGCTGAACCCGAACGGCTTCCTCCTCCTCGGCGCGTCGGAGACCATCGGCGCGTTTTCGGACCTGTTCGCGCCGGTCGATCGTCAGCATCGGATCTACTGCAGGAAGACGAGCACCGCCCGCGCGTATCCGCACTTCGCCGCCGATTCAGTTCGCTCCGGTCTGTTCCCCGGCGCGCGCAACAGGGAACCACAACCGGCGCCGGTCGACTGGCAGCGCGAGGCCGACCGGGCGGTCCTCGGCCGCTACGCCCCGCCGGGGGTGCTCGTCAACGACGGCCTCGACGTGCTGCAATTCCGGGGCGAGACCGGCGCGTACCTCAAGCCCGCGGCGGGCGAAGCGAGCTTCAACGTGCTCAAGATGGCGCGCGAAGGCCTGCTCCTCGAGCTGCGCAGCGCGATTGCCGAATGTCGCGCGCGCAACGCCGAGGTGTGGCGCGGAGGCATCCGCGTTCGAGGCGAGTCCAGAACGCGCAAGATCGATCTGCGCGTCGTTCCCGTGAAGCCGCCGGGGAGCAGCGAGCAGTGCTTCCTCGTTCTGTTCGAAGATGTAGCTGCACTTTCGCCTGGAGCGCGCGTCGCGCGCTGGTTCAGACGCGCAGCGGCATCAGCTGCCGGCAAGACGTCTTCCGTTCCTGACCCGCAGGACTCGAAGTCGCTTCGCCGCGAGCTGGCGACTACGCGCGAATACCTGCAGTCGGCGATCGAAGATCAGGATGCGTCGAACGAGGAGCTGAAATCGGCCAACGAAGAAATACTTTCGGCCAACGAGGAGCTGCAAAGCACGAACGAAGAGCTCGAGACCGCGAAAGAGGAGCTGCAGTCGGTCAATGAGGAGCTGACCACGATCAACGAGCAGCTCCAGATTCGCAACACCGAGCTCTCCCGGCTCAACGACGACATCAACAACCTTCTCGCCAGCGCCAACGTGGCGATGGTCGCGGTTTCCGCCGACTTGCGCATCCGTCGCTACACGCCCTCGGCGGCCAAGATATTCAACGTGCTGCCCAACGACGTCGGCCGGCCGATCGGCAACCTCAGGCCTTCGATCGACATCCCTGATCTCGAAGCGCTGATTGCCGAGGTCGTCGACACCGTGCAGGTCCGCGAGCGCGAAGTTCGCGACCGCGAAGGACGCCATCATCTGTTGCGCATCCATCCCTTCCGGACCGCCGATAACAGGATCGACGGCGCCGTGGTGGTCCTGCTCGATATCGAAGAGATGACCCTGCAGGCGGCCCGTTTGCGGCAGAAGGCGGCGCTGGTCGACCTGTCGTCCGACGCGATCATCGCCCGCGACCGCGACAGCGTCATCACGTTCTGGAATCACGGCGCGCAGGACATGTACGGCTGGACCGCGACCGAGGCCATCGGCAAAGTCTCGCACGCATTGCTGCAATCGAGCTCTCCCGGCGACGGCGCCGATATCGATGCGTTACTGCGCAGCCGGGATCGCTGGCAGGGCAAGGTGACCCATACGCGGCGCGATGGTACGCGCATTCTCGTTGAAAGCAGCCACGTGGTGCATCGCGCCGAGAACGGTGACGTGCTCGGCATCCTGGAAATCAATCGCGACATTACCGACCGGCAGCGGATGATCGACGAGCTGGCGCGCAATGCAGCCGAGCTGGCCGCCGCCGACCGGCGCAAGAACGAGTTTCTGGCGACCCTCGCGCACGAGTTGCGCAATCCGCTGACGCCGCTGCGCAACGGCATCCATATTCTGGACATGATCGGCAACCGGGCGCCTGAAGCGATCGCAGCGCGCGACGCGATCAAGCGCAGCGTCGAGCATATGACGCGCCTGATCGACGACCTGCTCGACATCTCCCGCATCACCCGCGGCCACATCGAGCTGCGTCGAGCGACCGCCGACATCGGCGCTACGGTCAAGGACGCCGTGGCGGAGTTTCAAGCCATGGCCGACACGGCCAACCGGAAGCTGACCGTCCGCCTGCCGCGAGACCCGCTGTACGTCGACGCCGATGCCCTGCGCCTGACCCAGGTCGTCGAGAATCTTCTGCACAACGCGATCAAGTTCACCAGCGAGGGCGGCAAGATAGAGGTTGCGCTGACCGGCGACGATGGCCAGGCCATCCTCAAGGTGCGCGATTCGGGCATCGGTATCGCGCCGGAGAACCTTTCCCGCATCTGGGAACCCTTCACCCAGGCGGACACATCTCTCGAGCGAGAGCGCGGCGGGCTCGGCATCGGGCTCACGCTGGTGCGAACTCTGGTCGAGCTGCACGGGGGCAGCGTTGCCGTACACAGCGGCGGCATGGGCAAGGGAAGCGAGTTTGTGGTGCGGCTGCCGAGCGTTGCCGGGCAGCGGGTAAGGGCAAAAACAGATCGTGCGCCGCAGAGCAAAGCCCAACCGGTAGCGCTCTCCGGCCACCGCATCCTGATCGTGGACGACAATAGCGATGCCGCGAACAGCCTCGCCTCGCTGCTGAGCTTGATGGACAACGACGTGCGCACCGCCAACGACGGCCCCGAAGCGCTGCGCATCGCGGCGGAGTACGGCCCCGAGATCATCCTGCTCGATATCGGGCTTCCGGGAATGAACGGCTACGACGTGGCGCGAGCGCTGCGTCGCAATTCTGCTAACGGCAGGCCACTTATTGTGGCGGTCAGCGGCTATGGGTCGCGGCAAGACATGGAACGCTCCGTCGAGGCGGGGTTCGACGCTCATTTCGTCAAGCCCATGGAGATCAGCGCGCTGCAGGAGTTCCTGACTGCACACGCGCGCGGCTGACGCGACTGCAGCCGCGGCGCAACGCGCGCTCCGGAAGCGATCAGTAACAGCCGGTCAGCTTGGAGATCGCGGCGAAGCGGTGCTCGGCGGCGTCACGCACGTGCGATCCCGGTACCGCTAGTCGGCGGTCTTGCGCACAGGAAAGTTGACGACGTTTTCCGACGAAGCGGTACGCTGCGAGGAAAGCGCAACGAGCAAACCGGCGAGCGCCGTCGGATCGATCGGCTTGACGACATGCTGGTCGAAGCCGGCTTGCTTGGACCGCAGCCGATGCTCCTGCTGGCCATAACCCGAGACCGCGACGATCAGGATGTCCCGATTCTCGGGATCGGACCGGATGCGCTCGGCGACCTCATAGCCGTTCATTCGCGGCAGGCCGATGTCGAGCAGAACGGCATCCGGACGCACGCGCGGTACCAAGCGGAGCGCCTCCTCGCCATCATGGGCGAGGTGGACCTCGCAGCCCGCGAGCCGCAGCAGCACCGCCGTGCTTTCCGCGACGTCATGGTTGTCGTCGACGACGAGGACGCATAAGTCGAGAGCAGCGGCCGCCGTCCGCCCCGATTCGCCGGAGTCGCTTTTCGCGCGTTGTGCCGGACTGGCCGCGGGCAGGCTGACCGTGAACTCGCTGCCCTGGTCCGGGCCGTCGCTCGATGCGAAGACGCGGCCGCCCTGCATTTCCACCAGGCGCCGGACGAGCGTCAGGCCGATGCCCAGTCCGCCCTGCGAACGAGCGAGCGTGCGATCGATTTGCGTGAACGGCTCGAAGATGGAGGACAGAAGGTCGGCCGGAATCCCGATGCCGGTATCGCGGACGCGAAAGACGACGTTCGCGCCCTCGCGCGCCGCTGTCACCGCGATGCGCCCGCCCTCGTTGGTGTATTTCGCGGCGTTGTTGATGAGATTGGCGAGAATCTGGGCGACGCGCGCGAAATCGCCTTTGACCAGCAACGGCTCGGGCGGCAGAAGAACCGTGAGCGAATGCTCGAGCGCATCCACGAAGGGACGGCTGGTCTCGATTGCCGCGGCGACGACCTGGGTTGCGTCGATCGACTCGATCTTGAGCTCGATCTTCCCGCGCGTGATCCTCGACACGTCGAGCAGATCGTCGACAAGCCGGACGAGCTGTCTGAGTTGGCGACCGATCACCTCGATCGCCCAATTGAGCTTCGCCGGATCCTTCTCGCTCATCTGCAGGATGTGCACGGCATTGCTGATCGGCGCCAGCGGATTGCGCAGCTCATGCGCCAGCATCGCCAGGAATTCGTCCTTGCGCCGATCTTCCGCCTGGATCTTGCCGTAGAGTCTGGCGTTGTCGAGCGCAATGGCGGCACGGGCGGCCAGGTCGGTCGCCATGGACAACGCATCGGCGTCGAGCTTGCGCCCGGAGGGTCCGAGTCCAAGCGCCAGTGCGCCCAGCGTGCGACCGCGGGCGGATAGCGGTACGATGACCATGCCATCGACGGGAAAGTCCGCCGCCGCGCCGATGTCGCGCGCGAGCAGCGGTTCGTCCGGCCCGCCGGTCGCCGCATCCGCGGGGCGCTCGCCGAAGGTTTCGAGCTTGCCGCTCTTCCGGACGCGTTCGATAGCGTCGCCGAATCCGCGATGGCCGACGCTGTCGACCGAGCGCCTGATAAGCCCCAGTTGCGGATCGTCGCTCATCCACGCGACCTCGGTGCTTGCGCTCTTCCCGTCTTCGGCCGCGAGGGCGAGCGCGCAAACGTCGGCGAGGAACGGCACGCACAGGCCCGCAAGCTCCCGCGTGATCGCGGCGAGATCCAGGGACCCCGCGAGCGCGACGCTCGCCTGAGCGAGAAAGGCGAGGCGGCGGGTCGCCTGCTCGGCTGCCGCGCGCGCGATCTTCTCTTCGGCCAGCGCGACATGCTCCTGCGCCTGGCGCTGCGCCTTCTGGGCGAGGAGATACAGGTCGACGAAAACCCTGACTTTCGCCCGCAGTATCTCCGGCACGACGGGGGACGCGATGTAATCGACGGCGCCGAGCGCATAACCCTTCGCCATGTGATGATCGTCGTTGAAGTCGGCGGTAACGAAGATGATGGGTATGTGCGCCGACCGGCCCCGTTTGCGGATCAAGGCCGCGGTCTCGAGGCCGTCCATCCCCGGCATGTTGACGTCGAGCAGGATGACCGCGAAGTCGCGCTCGAGCACCTGCTTCAACGCCTGCTCGCCCGATGCGGCGGTGAACAGATTCTGGCCGAGGTCCTCGAGGATCGTCCCGTAGACCAGCAGCTTGTCGGGCCGATCGTCGACGATCAGGATATCGGCGCGGTCGGGCTCCGTCTGCCGCTCTCGATTGTTGTCCATCGCGTAGGCGTTGATCGGCATCGAGGATAGGCTCGGCTGCTGCTTTAGTTACAGCGGCGGATCATCCCAGCCACGCCCGCAGCACCCCGACCATGAGCTCGGCGTCGACGGGCTTGGACAGATAATCCCAGGCTCCGGCTTCCATGCACTTCTCGCGATCGCCCTTCATCGCCTTGGCGGTCACCGCGATGATGGGGACGTGCTTGTACGCCGGAATCTTGCGGATTTCCTTGATCGTATCGATCCCGTCCATCTCCGGCATCATGATATCCATCAGGATCACGTCGACGTTCTTCTCCAGACGCAGGGCGTTGACCGCGTCGCGGCCGTTGTCGTGGGAGACGACGACCATGCCCTTGTCCTCGAGCAGCGAAGACAGGGCAAAGATGTTTCTCATGTCGTCGTCGACGACCATGGCTCTCTTGCCCTTCAACACTTCGTTCGCGTCGTGCAGCTGGCGCAGGATATTCCGATGCGCCTCCGGCATCTTCGCGGGCGACCGGTGCAGCAGAAAGCTCGTCTGATCCAGCAGGTCCTCGGGTGAGCGCGCTTTGCGCACAACCGTGCTCCGGGCGAGGCCTTGCCAGCGGTGAGGTCGTGTGGCGTCGCCGGTTTCGCCGAAGAGAACGATGGACAGCGAGTCTACCGCTGGCTCGGTATCCTAGCCCGTGGAATCCGCGTCTCCGTCGTGAAGCGCTTCCGCATCGACGACCAGGCAATCGATGCTGTTCCCCGCGAGCAGCGCCGCCGCCGCGTCGTAGTCCCGCGCCGCCGTGACGTGGACATCGTCCGCGGCGAGGTATTCGACGAGCCAGTTGCGCCGTTCTGCGTCCGCGGTGACCACGAGCAGCTGTCTCTCGGGCCGCTGCGTGAACTCCGTCACTTGATCGATGAGCGCATCGATCATCTCCTTGCTTTGAATCGGCTTCGACAGAAAGGAAAACGCTCCCGAATTCAGCGCCCGTTCCCGCGACTCATCGGTGGATATGACCGAGACGGGAATATGCCGCGTCTGGGGATCGTGCTTCAGCCGGTCGAGCACGCGACACCCGTCGACGTCGGGCAGGAAAATATCGAGCGTCACGGCGGACGGCTTGTACTCGCTCGCGAGCGCGAGCGCCGAGACGCCCATCGACGTAACGATGCCCTTGAAGCCCTTTTCTCGCGCCAGGTCGAGGAGGAAGCGTGCGAATGAGAGATCGTTCTCGACAATGAGGAGGACAGGGGCACCCAGCGTCAGGCTGTCGCGATCGTCGCCCACTTCGTTGACCAGAGTGGACAGCGCGGGCTGCGGCACAGAGATATCGTGCCGGCTCCCGGAATCAGCCTCTCGGGCGAGCGGCTCGCCCGCCGACGGTGACGCTTCGCCGCGAATCGCGGCAACGGACGGCGGCGCGACGGCGACGCCCTTGCGCGAAAAGCGTTGCGGCATGTAGATCTGCGGCAGGTACAAGGTAAACGTGCTCCCGGCCCGCGGCGCGCTGACGAGCCGCAGCTCTCCGCCGAGCAGCCTTGAGAGCTCGCGGCTGATCGCGAGACCCAGACCTGTCCCGCCGTACTTCCGGCTCGTGCTCCCGTCCGCCTGCTGGAACGCCTCGAAAATGATCTGCTGCTTGTCGGAAGAGATGCCGATGCCGGTATCCGCGACGGAAAATGCGATGACGTCGCCAGCGCGATTCAGGCCTTCGTTCTGCGGATCCCAGCCTGTCTTCACGGGTTCGATCGTCAGCGTGACATGACCCTGGTGCGTGAACTTGAAAGCGTTCGACAGCAGATTCTTCAGCACCTGCTGCAGGCGCTTGGCATCGGAGAGCACCGACTGCGGCAGGCGCGAATCGAGCCGGATGAAGAAATCGACGTTCTTCGCTTCGGCAACGTG
>VBCS01000175.1 GCA_005888955.1 Betaproteobacteria bacterium | reverse complement strand
AGTGCCCCTTGTACCAGAGCACGGCGGTGCGGATGTCGGTAATGTGCGCAAAGCGCGTCGGCAGCGTTTTGTACACCGCCTCGAGCGTATGGCCCGAATCGACCATGTCGTCGACGAGCAGCACGCGCTCGCCAAGCCGCGGCGCGGTCATCGTCATGTGCTCGGCGATCACGAGCTGGCCGCGGACCGTGCCGCCCTCCGCCGTATACGAGTGCGTGGACAGTATCGCCAGCGGCACTTCATAGATGCGCGACAGTACGTCGCCGACGCGCAGTCCCCCGCGCGCAAGGCAGATGATCTGATTGAATCGCCAGTCGGAATCGTAGACCTTGAGCGCAAGACGTTCGACCAGTGTGTTGTATTGTTCCCAGCTGACGTTCAGCGTCATGATCGTCTCGTTATGTTTTCATTGTCGTTGTTGTAAGCGGGCCGGTCAGTGAAACGGATGATGCACCAGGATCGTCTCGTCGCGGTCGGGGCCGGTCGAGACCATGGCGATCGGCACGCCGGTCAGCGTCTCGATCCGGCGCAGATACGCGCGCGCGGTGGCCGGCAGCGCCTCGAAGCTCTTGACGCCGAAGGTGCTCTCGCTCCAGCCGGGAAGCTCCTCGTAAACCGGCTCGCAGGCGGCAACCGCTTCGGCGCCGGTCGGCAGCAGCGCAACCGGCTCGCCGCCGACGCGATAGCCGGTGCAGACCTTGATCGATGGCAGGCCGTCGAGGACGTCGAGCTTGGTGATGCAAAGGCCGTCGACGCCGTTCAGTTGCAGTGAGCGCGCGAGCGCGGGAATATCGAGCCAGCCGCAACGGCGCGGTCGCCCGGTGACCGAGCCGAACTCGTTGCCGCGCTTGGCGAGCTGAGTCCCGATGGCGTCGGTCAGCTCGGTCGGGAACGGTCCGGTGCCCACGCGCGTCATGTACGCCTTGACGATGCCGAGCACGTAATCGAGCATCTGCGGGCCGATGCCCGCGCCGGGCGCCGCCGCCGCGGCAACGCAATTTGACGACGTCACGTACGGATACGTGCCGTGATCGATGTCGAGCAGCGCGCCCTGCGCGCCCTCGAAGAGCAGCGACTCGCCGGCACGGCGGGCCGCCTGCAGCAGCGCCGCTACGTCGGCGACCATCGGCTGGATGGCCGGAGCGAGCGCCAGCGTCGCGTCGAGCGTCTGCCGATAGAGCACCGGCTCGCACTTGTAATACTGCGTCAGCACAAAGTTGTGGTATTCGAGCACGCGCTCGAGCTTCGCGGCGAAGCGGTCGGGATAGAACAAATCCTGGACGCGCAGCGCGCGCCGCGCGATCTTGTCTTCGTAGGCGGGACCGATGCCGCGACCGGTAGTGCCGATGCGTGTCTCGCCCATCGCTGCCTCGCGCGCCTGATCGAGCGCGACGTGGTAAGGCATCACCAGCGGGCACGCGGGCGAAATCGCCAGGCGGGATCGCACTTCGATGCCGGCTCCTTCCAGCTCGCCGATCTCCTGCAGCAGCGCGGTCGGCGAGACGACGACGCCGTTGCCGAGATACACGCGCACGGAGGGCCGCAGAATGCCGGAGGGAATGAGGCGCAGGACGGTCTTCTTGCCGCCGATGACGAGTGTGTGGCCGGCGTTATGGCCGCCTTGAAAGCGGACCACGCCCTGCGCGTGCTCGGTCAACCAGTCGACGACTTTGCCCTTGCCTTCATCGCCCCACTGCGTGCCGATGACGACGACGTTCTTGCCCATCGTGATCACACGCTGCGTTCGGCGAGCCCCGCGAGCTGCCGCAGGTCCAGCGTGAATCCTGTCGCCGGGCGGGCGCGACCGAACGCCTTGCCGATACCGTCGTAACGCTCGCCGCGGCCGATCGCGTTCGGCTCGCCCGCGGTGAACACCGAAAAGCTCGCGCCGCTCTGGTAGTGGTAACCGCGCAGATCGGCGAGATCGATGTGCAGCGCTTCGACGCGATCGCGCGCGGCCTGCGCGAGCGTTTCCAGCGTCGTCAGCGCCACGGCGATCGACGGCGTATCGGGCAGCTGCGCGCGCGCCCGGTTCAGCACTTCGGCCGCCGGGCCGTACAGCGTCGGCAGTGCCGCGAACGCGTCCCGCCACGCCGCGGGAAGCCTCGCCGTCAGCTCGGTCACCGCGGGCACGTCCTTGGTGCGCATGGCAGCGAAGAGCTCGGTGTCGCCGCCATTGCCCGCAATGCGCGCGCCGTTCGCCAGCGCGCGATACACGCCGACGTGGCCGAGGTCGAGATGCAGGCCGCACACCCGCGCCGCGTCCAGCGACGACAACAGCAGGCCGAGAACTTCCCGGTCGGCTGCGATGCCGGAGTCGCCGTACAGCTCGGCGCCGACCTGCAGCACTTCGCGCGACTGCGACACGCCGGTGGCCACGGTACGCAGCACACTCCCCGCATAGCACAACCGCGTCACGCCGGGCTCGTTGAGCAGGTGCGCGTCGATGCGCGCGACCTGCGGAGTCATATCCGCGCGTACACCGAGCAAGCGTCCGGAGAGCGGGTCGGTCAGCTTGAAGGTCTGCAGCTCGAGATCACGGCCGGTTCCGGTGAGCAGCGAATCGAGGTGCTCGATCAGCGGCGGCTGCACGAGGCGGTACCCGTGATCGCGGAAGTGGTCGAGCAGTGTCCGCCGCAAGCTCTCCAGCCGCTCCGCCTCGGCGGGCAGGATGTCGTCGATCTGCTCCGGGAGCATCCACTTACGCATAAAGAAATGCCAGGAGGACGATACCGATGACGATGGAGATCAGGCCGATGAAACGAAGCTGTCCGTCGGAAAGATCGGTGAGCCGGCGAAACGCGTCGCGCCAGGCGCGCGGAGCGACCAGCGGCAGCAACCCCTCGAGCACCAGCACCAGCGCGCACGCTGCCAGGAACGTTTCCGGCACCGCCGTTCTCCTGAGGAACCCGACAGATCGCTACTTCGCGCGGGCACGTGGCGCACCCTTGGCGCCGCCGCCGGACTGCTTCAGATACTGGAAGAACTCGGAGCTCGGATCGAGCACCATGATGTCGCTCTTGTTCCGGAACGTCGCCTTGTACGTCTCGAGGCTGCGGTAGAAGGAGTAGAACTCGGGATTCTGCCCGTACGCGGCGGCGTAGATCGCCGAGGCCTTCGCATCTCCGTCGCCCTTGGTCTTTTGCGCCTGCTTGTACGCGTCGGCCAAGATCACTTCGCGCTGGCGGTCGGCATCGGCGCGGATCTTCTCGGACTCGGCCCCGCCTTGCGAACGCAGCTCGTTGGCGACGCGCTTGCGTTCGGACTCCATTCGCTGGTAGACCTGCGCCAGCACTTCCTCGGGCAGCTCGACCCGGCGCAGGCGCACGTCGACGATCTCGACGCCGATCTGCTTCGCATCGGCGTCGGCGCGCTGCCGCGTCTCCGTCATGATCTTGTCGCGCTCGGCCGAGATCGCCTCGTGGATCGTGCGCTTGTTGATCTCCTGGCCGAGAATCGCGCGGATCGTCTGCGCCAGGCGCTGCTTGGCGGCGTCCTGCTTCGAGGCGTCGTCGTCACCGCCAACACTCTGGTAGTACCTGCGCACGTCGACGATGCGCCAGTACGCGATGAAATCGACGTTGAGCGGCTTTTTTTCCGACGTCGTGATGCGGTCGGGCCGCGGCGCGTCGAGCAGCAGGATCCGCCTGTCGTAGAACTTGATGTTCTGCAGCAGCGGCACTTTGAAGTAGAGGCCAGCTTCCGTCTTGGCGTCGATGAATTCGCCGAGCTGGAACTTGATTGCGTACTGGCGCTGATCGACCGTATAGATCGACTGCGACAACACGAGGAGCGCAGCGACGAGGAACGCGACGATCGGCATTGCCGTCTTCATCGGCTGTCTCCGCGTTCGCGGTTGCGCGGCATCTCGCGCGCGCGGGCCGGGTCGAGCGTGACGGACGCTTCGGGCGGCGGTGCGGCCGCGCGCGAAGCGTCGGCGCCGGCAGCCGGTGGCGCAGCCGCCGGCTGCGACTGCTTCAGCAACTGGTCGAGCGGCAGATAAAGGAGGCTGTTGCCGCCTTTCTGGTCGACCAGCACCTTGCTCGTACTGCCGAGCACCGCCTGCATCATGTCGAGGTAGAGGCGCTCGCGCGTGACCGCTGGCGCCTTGTTGTACTCGACCAGGACCTGCTTGAAGCGGCTCGCGTTGCCTTCCGCTTCCTGAACGACGCGCGCGTTGTAACCGTCGGCTTCCTGCAGCAGCCGCGACGCCAGACCGCGCGCGCGGGGCACAATGTCGTTGGCGTAGGACTGGCCCTCGTTCTTCTGCCGTTCGCGGTCCTGGCTCGCCTTGACCGCGTCGTCGAACGCGGGGCGAACCTGCTCGGGTGGTTGCGAATCCTGCAGCGACACGCTCTGGATCTGTATGCCCGTGCCGTAGCGATCGAGCATTTCCTGCATCAGCGTCTCGGTCTTCTTCGCGATTTCGCCGCGTCCCTCATAGAGCACGAAGTCCATCTGGCTGCGGCCGACGACCTCGCTGATCGCGGTGGACGCGACCTGCACGAGGACGTCATCCGGATTCTTGGTGTTGAACACGTAGTCCTTGGAATCCTTGAGCCGGTACTGCACCGCGAACAACGCATCGGTAATGTTCTCGTCGTCGGTGACGAGCAACAGGCCACGCGCCGAGCGGCTCGCCGGTGTGTTGCCGTGAATTTCGACGGTCTTGATCTTGGAAAAGTCGATGACGTCGACCGCTTCGATCGGATACGGCAGGTGCCAGCGCGGACCCGGCGAAGTCGTCTCGGTGTACTTGCCGAAGCGCGTCACCACGCCGCGCCGACCCTCATCGACGATGTAAAAGCCGCTCGCGAGCCAGACGATGAGTACCAGCGCCACGAGCAATCCCGCGCCGCCGAAGGGAAAACCCGAACGCGGCGGTTCGCCCGCGCCGCCCTCGTCCGGCTCGCGACGGCCGAGGAGCTCGTTCAGGCGCCGGTTGACGTTGCGCCAGATCTCGTCGAGATCGGGCGGCCCGCTGCGGCCGCGCTTACCCCATTGCGGATCGTTGAGGGACATCGCGGGTGCCCTGCATCAGCCTGCTGGACTTGGGTCGAGGAGTGGCGGATCGTATCGGAAAAGCCGTGAGGCGGGTCAGGCAGTCGCCGCCCGGCACGGGATTTCCCTTGCGCGGCGCGGGAACCGCTCCGCCAGCGCTGCGTGCAATTCGGGCACGCCTGCGCCGGTAAGCGCGCTCAGACGGACAGCACGAATTTTACCATATTCGTCGCGTTCGACGGCGGGAGCGAGCGCGGTCACGTCGCACTTGTTCAACACCAGGACCTGCGGCACCGTGTCCGCGCCGATTTCCGAAAGCACGGCGTCGACGGCGGCGATTTGGTCCGCGCGGTTGACCTGACTTGCATCGACGACGTGCAGCAGCAAGTCCGCGTCGACCGCCTCCTTCAGAGTCGCGCGGAACGCGGCGACGAGATCGTGAGGCAGATCGCGAATGAACCCGACCGTGTCGGACAATACGATGTCTTCCGCATCCGGGAGCGAAAGCCGGCGCAGCGTCGTATCGAGGGTCGCGAAGAGCTGGTCGGCGGCGTAGACGCGTGCACCCGTGAGGCGATTGAACAGCGTGGACTTGCCGGCGTTCGTATATCCGGCCAGCGCGATGTTCCTGACTGCCGCACGCCGTCTCGCGCGGCGCTGCGTTTCGCGTTGGCGACCGATCTGCTCGAGGCGCGACTTGAGGAGCCTGACGCGGATGCCGATCAACCGGCGGTCGGACTCGAGCTGCGTCTCGCCGGGCCCGCGCAGCCCGATGCCGCCCTTCTGTCGCTCAAGGTGTGTCCAGCCGCGCACGAGCCGCGTGGAGAGGTGCTTCAACTGCGCCAGCTCGACCTGCAGCTTGCCTTCGGCGCTCTGCGCGCGCTGCGCGAAGATGTCGAGGATGAGGCTCACGCGATCGACGACGCGGCAGTCCAGCGCGCGCTCGAGGTTGCGCTGCTGTGCCCCCGACAGGGCATGATCGAAGATGACAAGATCGGCGCTGCTCTGGGCACGCCGCGCCGCGATCTCCGCGACCTTGCCGCGGCCGGCGAAGAGAGCTGCGTCGGGCCGGCTACGGCGGGCGGTGACGACATCGGCGATTTCTGCGCCGGCCGAGCGGGCGAGCGCCTTGAGCTCGGCGATGCGCTCAGCCGGCTCGCCCTCGCCGAAGTCGAGCTCGACCAGCAGCGCGCGGTCGCCGCGGGTTGGACGTTCAAACACTGCGCCTCACGCGGGACGAGCCGCGGCAGCCGGGCGCGGCCACGCGGGACCTGTTCAGAGGTTCCCTATGCAGCTTCGCGCTCGTTCTCGTGCGGCATCGTGATGGCGCGAGCCGGCACCACGGTCGAGATGGCGTGCTTGTACACCATCTGCGTGACGGTGTTCTTCAGCAGGACGACATACTGGTCGAAAGACTCGATCTGTCCCTGGAGCTTGATGCCGTTCACCAGGTAGATCGAAACCT
>VBCS01000173.1 GCA_005888955.1 Betaproteobacteria bacterium | reverse complement strand
ACGACATTCAACTGCGGATTGCCGATCGTCTCGGCGTGGAGCGCCTTGGTGTTGGGCTTCACGGCGCGGCGAAAGTCGTCGGGATCGTCCGGGTCGACGAAGGTAGTGTCGATCCCCAGTTCAGCGAACGTCACCGCGAACTGGGTGTAGGTCCCCCCGTAGAGCGTGCGCGCCGCGACGATGTGGTCGCCGTTCTTGGCGAGTGTCAGCAGCGCTGCGGTCTGCGCCGCCATGCCCGTCGCGGCGGCCAGCGCCGCGCGGCCGCCTTCGAGCGCCGCTACGCGTTCCTCGAGCGCGCAGACCGTCGGGTTGGAGATGCGCGAGTAGACGTTGCCGAAGGTCTGCAGGTTGAACAGGCTCGCTGCATGGTCGACGCTGTCGAACACGAACGATGTCGTCTGGTAGATCGGCAGCGCGCGCGCGCCTGTCGCGGCATCCGGAATCTGCCCCGCGTGCAGGCAGAGCGTGTCGAAACCGAACTTGCGGTCAGGCATGAGACGGGCAGGCTGATGCAGAACCCGTCGTGGCCGCGCAGCGGCTTTGCGGGATGGGATGCCGAATTTGCCAACTAAGGCGGCGAGTGACGTGTGCTCGATCGCACACGAGCGAGCCGCGACAATGCAGGCCGCCCGCAAAGCCGCTGCCCATGCGGGTTTCGACGAGATGGCCCCAGCTGCGGCGTTGCTCGCCTTGCGAATATGCACCAGCTATTCGACGCGGCTCGCGCCTTGCATCCGGGGCCATCTCGTCCGAAACGCGGCTCATGAGGGGTTCTGCATCAGCCTGCTTGGTCACACGGGCCGCCGCGCCGAGATCACGCCGGTGTTGACCCCCGCCCAGTTGAGGCCGCCCATCAGCCGCGCGTGCTCGATCTTGACGCAGCGGTTCATCACGACGTCGAGCCCGGCATCGCTGGCGAGCTTGGCGGCTTCGTCGTTGCGGATACCGAGCTGCATCCACAATACTTTTGCGCCGATCGCGATCGCATCGCGCGCGAGCGGCGGGATCTCGGCTGGCTTGCGGAAGCAGTCGACGATATCGATCGGGATTGCGGCGCCTTCGCGCGCGGACGGAAGATCCGGATAGCAACGCTCGCCCATCACCTCGGCGTAGGTCGGGTTGACGGGGATGATGCGATAGCCGTGATCGCGCATGTATTTGGCGGCGAAGTAGCTGGGACGGTACCAATTTGCGGACAAACCTACCACGGCGATCGTTCGCGATCGCGTCAGGATGCGACGCAGGCCCGCGATATCATCGACGATCGGCATGTCACCGGCCCCGGGATGGCGGCGCGTTGCAGAAGAAATCGAGCAGTGGGGCAGGAGCTTAGGTTCCTTAGCTTCCTCAGCGCGCATGACCTTCTCTCCGTCAGTTGCCGGCGCTTAGGAGCCGCCTTGACAGCATAGTTTAATCGAAACAAGCCGGCGCGCCGACCGCCGCAGGTGCGCGCCGGCGCGGAATGCAACCATCGGCGGCAGGTACAATAGTCGCCATCATGTCGGTCTTCATCGTCCGCCGCAGCCTGCAGGCTGTGCTGGTGCTGTTCGTGATGTCGGTGCTGGTGTTCATCGGCGTCTACGCCATCGGCAATCCGATCGACATCCTCATCAATCCGCTGGCGGATCAGCAGGAACGCGAGCACGCGATCGCCGCGCTCGGCCTCGACCGGCCGATGTGGACGCAGTACCTGGCGTTTCTTGCGGGCGCACTGCGCGGCGACCTCGGTAATTCCTTCGTCCACAACACGTCGGCGCTCCGGCTGATCCTCGAGCGGATGCCGGCGACGCTCGAGCTCGCCATCGCGGCGATGGTGATCGCCATCGTGCTCGGCATCCCGCTCGGGCTGTGGGCCGGCTTGAAGCCCAATACGGCGGCAGGACGGACGATCATGGCCGGCTCGATCCTCGGGTTTTCGCTGCCCACCTTCTGGGTCGGCCTGATGCTGATCATGGTGTTCTCGGTGATGCTGGGATGGCTCCCGTCGAACGGCCGCGGGCCGACGACGCTGCTTTTCGGCGTCCCGGTGAGCTTCCTATCGCTCGAAGGCTGGCGGCACCTGATCCTGCCGGCGACGAATCTCGCGCTGTTCAAGCTCGCGCTGCTCATTCGCCTCACCCGCGCTGGAACGCGCGAGGCGTTGCTGCAGGACTACGTCAAGTTCGCGCGCGCCAAAGGGCTCACCAACGCGCGCGTGATCGGCGTCCACGTGCTGCGCAACATCCTGATCCCGATCGTCACGGTGATCGGCCTCGAATTCGGCTCGGTCATCGCCTTCGCCATCGTTACCGAGACGGTATTCGCCTGGCCGGGCATGGGCAAGCTCCTCATCGACTCGATCAACCTGCTCGACCGGCCGATCATCGTCGCCTATCTGCTGGTCATCGTGTTCATGTTCATCGTCATCAATCTGCTCGTCGACATCCTGTATTCGGCGCTCGATCCGCGCGTGCGTCTGAGTGAAGCGAAGGGTTAGCCGCGATGGAGACGCCGTTCAGGCGCATGCTGTCGGATTTCTTGTCTAGTCCGACCGCGGTATTCGGACTCGTGCTTCTCGCCGCGATCCTGACCGTGGCAATCGCAGCGCCGTTCATTTCTCCGCAGAATCCCTACGACCTAGCGCAGCTCGATGTGATGGACGGGAGGCTCCCTCCCGGCGCGAAGACCGACGGCGGTACGTTCTGGCTCGGCACCGACGATCAGGGCCGCGACATGCTCTCGGCGATCTTCTACGGCTTGCGCATAAGCCTCACGGTCGGCGTCGTGAGCACGGTCGTCGCGCTCGCGCTCGGGTTGGCGCTGGGGCTGGCGGCGGCATACTTGGGCGGCCGGACAGAAACCGTCATCATGCGCATCGCCGACATCCAGCTTTCGTTCCCGGCGATTCTGATCGCTCTAATCCTGCTGGCGGTGCTGGGCCAGGGAATGCTGAAGATCATCGCCGCACTGGTGACCGTGCAATGGGCGTATTACGCGCGCACCGTCCGCAGCGCGGCGCTGGTCGAGAAGCGGAAAGAGTACATCGAAGCGGCGCGCTGTCTGGCGCTGCCACCCTCGCGAATTGTCTTCCGCCATCTGTTGCCGAATTGCCTGCCGCCGCTGATCGTCGTCGCCACCGTTCAGGTGGCCGCAGCGATCGCGCTCGAGGCCACGCTTTCCTTCCTGGGGCTGGGACTGCCGATCACCGAGCCGTCGCTGGGATTGTTGATCGCCAACGGCTATCAGTATCTGCTGTCGGGGAAATACTGGATCAGCCGGATCAGTTGCGCGACGTGCTCAATCCGCGCCTGCAGCGATGACCGAAGCGCTGTTGTCCGTCGATCGTCTGCGCACGTATTTCTTCACCAAGGCCGGCGTATGCAAGGCCGTCGACGACGCGAGCTTCGCCGTCGACGGCGGCGAAGTGCTGGGGCTGGTTGGCGAATCCGGCTCGGGCAAGTCGATGACCGGCTACTCGATCATGGGCCTCGTCGATCCGCCGGGCCGGGTCGTAGGCGGCCGCATCTTGCTCGCCGGGCGCGATCTCGCCGCCTTGCCCGCAGAAGAGATGCGACAGCTCCGCGGCAACCGCATCGCCATGATCTTCCAGGATCCCATGATGACGCTGAATCCGGTGCTGCGGATCGACACACAGATGGTCGAGACGATTCTGGCGCACGAAAAGATCCCGCGCGCCGCGGCGCTCGACCGAGCGCGCGCGGCACTGGTGCAGGTCGGCATTCCGTCGCCGGACGCAAGGCTCAAGGCGTACCCGCACCAGTTTTCCGGCGGCATGCGGCAGCGGGTGGCCATCGCGATCGCATTGCTCAACCGCCCCGACGTGATCATTGCCGACGAGCCGACGACCGCCCTCGATGTCACCATCCAGGGGCAGATCCTCTACGAGATGCAGAAGCTCACTCGCGAAACCGGCGCGGCGCTGATCTGGATCACCCACGATCTGTCGGTGATCGCCGGGCTCGCCGATCGAGTCTGCGTGATGTACGCCGGCCGCATCGTGGAGCAGGGCTCGACTGCCGACGTGCTGCGCGAGCCGCGACACCCCTACACGCGCGGATTGCTCGACTCGGTACCAGGCAACGCGCCTGCGCGCGAAAAGCTCAAGCAGATTTCCGGCATGACGCCGTCGTTGATCGAGCTGCCGCCCGGTTGCGCGTTCCGGTCGCGCTGCCCGTACGCGACCGCCGAGTGCGAGGAGACTCCCGAGATGCGTCCATACGGCGCTATCGGGCAGAGCATCCGCTGCTTCCATCCGCTATCCGCGCCGACGCCGTGAACCGCCTGGTTCAACCCGCTGCGCCGGGAACTGCCGACGCCGAGGGCCTGGTGGCGGAGGCGATCGCATTGCGCCGCACGGGGCAGCGGCAAGCCTCCGCCGAACGCTTCGAGCAGGCGCTGGCGCGAGATCCCGGGCATCCGGGTGCATTGACTTCCTATGCCATGCTGCTGCTCGAAACCGGAGACGCGCAATCCGCAGCGCGTCTCGCCGAGCGCGCGCTCGAGGTCGATCCCGGGCGCATGTCTGCGCACCATGTCCTGGGTCGCGCCAAGTGCCAGGCCGGAAATCTGGCCGCGGGCATCGCATCGCTACGGCGCGCCGTTGCGTTAGGTCCCGACGCCTTCGAAGTCGAGGTCGATCTTGGCAAGGCATTGTTCGACGCGCTGGCGTCGGAAGATGCCGAGAGGCACCTTGCGCGCGCTCGCGAGCTCGCACCGTTGTCGGCCGAGGTGCACATCACTCTGGGCAACCTGTATCGAAGGCAGCACAGGTACGACGAGGCACTCGCGGCCTATCGGCGCGCGGTCGAGCTCGACGCCCGCATTGCGCAAGCGCACAACAATCTTGGCAGCTTGCTCGCGGAGCTCGGCGATGACGATGGCGCCGTCGCCGCGCTTCGTCAGGCGCTCGCGCTGGCGCCTGACCGCCCAAGCACGTGGAGCAATCTGCTGCTGGCGTTGAGTTATTCCGAACGCCTTCCCGCCGCCGAAATCGCCGCCGAGCATCGCGCATACGGCCGCCATTTCGAGGCACGCATCCGGCCGCTGACGCCCGTCGCCCTGCGTCCCCTCGCAGGTCGACGTCTCAAGATCGGCTATGTTTCTTCGGATTTTCGCGGCCACGTCGTGGCCGTGTTCATGGAGCCTCTGCTGGCGCATCACGATCGGCAGCGATTCGAAATCTACGCCTTTTATAATTTCACGGCCGATGACGAAGCTACGGCGCACCTCCGTACACTGATCGAGCATTTCATCCCGGTCACGGCACTCTCCGACGAAGAGCTGGCGAAACGGGTCCGGGCCGAGGGCATCGACATCCTCGTCGATCTCAACGGCCACACGGCGCATAACCGGCTGCCGGTGTTCCTGCTCAAGCCCGCGCCCATCCAGGTCACTTGGCTCGGCTATCTCGGGACGACGGGTCTTCCGACCATGGACTACCGCTTGACCGATGCGCGCGCAGATCCGCCTGGCTGCACCGAGTCGTTGCACACCGAAACGCTGTGGCGCCTACCCGACAGTCTGTGGTGCTACCAGCCGTATCGCTTTGCACCGGAGGTCGCGCCGTTGCCCGCGCTGCGAAATGGCCACGTGACGTTTGCCAGCCTCAATAATCCGGCGAAGGTGTCGGCGACCATCCTCGGGCTGTGGGTAAGGGTTCTTCAGGCGGTCCCCGGAGCTCGGCTACTCCTGGTCAGGAGCGCCCTCGACCGCAGAATGGCCGAGTTGGAAGGATTCTTCGCCAGCCGCGGCGTCGATCCGCGCCGCGTGGACTTTGTCGCGCAACGGTCGACGGCAGATTATCTCGCCCTTTACAACGATGTCGACGTCGCGCTGGATACCTGGCCCTGCGCGGGTGGGACGACGACCGGCGATTCGCTGTGGATGGGCGTTCCGGTGGTCACGCTGGCGGGCGAACGCTCCTTCTCGCGCAGCGGCGCCAGCATGCTCACGACCATTGGCATGCCCGAGCTCATTGCGGAAACGGTGGACGAGTATGTCGCCAACGCGACCACGCTCGCACAAGATCTGCCGCGGCTCGCGACGTTGCGCGCAGCGCTACGCGATCGGGTTCGCGCCTCTCCCCTTGTCGATGCCGCGCGGTTTGCCGCGGCGGTCGAGCAAGCGTACGTAACGCTGGCCGAGCGTGCTGTGGCGGGAGGCGCGCTGCCGTGACCACGCTGGTGCCGTTGCTCGAGCTCAAGGCCGTCTCGAAACAGTTCGTCAGTACGCTCGACCTCGCCGCACGGATCGCCAATGTCTTCGGGGCAGGTCTGCGCGAGGAAGCGGTGCATGCCGTCGATCGCGTCGATCTCGCGATCGGCGAAGGGGAGGTCGTCGGCCTCGTCGGCGAGTCCGGCTGCGGCAAATCGACGCTGGGTCGACTCGCGGTCGGGCTCCTGCCGCTCTCTGCGGGCGCGCGATTCTGGCGCGGTCAGCCGCTCGCGGGCCTCACCGGTATCCCTGCGCGCGAGCGACAGCTCAAGATGCAGATGATCTTCCAGGATCCGTACGCGGCGCTCAATCCGCGGCTATCCGTCATCGATTTGGTTGGCGAGGCGCCGGTAGTGCATCGCCTGATCGGCCCGCGGCAGCAGATCGAATACGTCGGACTACAGCTCAATCGCGTCGGCCTCGACCCGACGCTGATGCGGCGCTTTCCACACCAGTTCTCCGGCGGACAGCGTGCTCGCATCGGCATCGCGCGGGCGCTGGCGGTCAAACCCGAGTTTCTGGTCTGTGACGAGTC
>VBCS01000023.1:2393-4856 GCA_005888955.1 Betaproteobacteria bacterium | reverse complement strand
GCCGAGTATCTCGTAATTGCTGAGTATGGTACGGATGCCGGGCCGGCCCACTTCCTGGTACTGGAACGGCGGCGAGCTGAAATGGGCCGTGATCGTGCCGCCGCCGGAAAGCAGCGCCGTCATCGCGTCCGGATGCGGCAGCGACACCGTCAGCGGATCGAGCTTGGCGTAGTTCTGCTCGCCGAATTCCTTGGCCGCGGCCATCTGCAGCAGCAGCGCCTGGGTCGATACCTTGACCGTCGTCACCGCGATCTTGTCCTTGTCGGTGAAATCGCGGATCGACTTGACGTTCGGATTCGACGTGACCAGGTTGACCGGCATCGAGTTGAGCGCGCCAACGCCGCGGACTTCCTGCGGCGTACCGTGCGTCTTCGACCACAGCGTGATCAGCGAGGGGACGCCGCCGGTGCCGAAGTCGATTCCGCCCGACAAGAGTGCGTCGTTCATCGCGCCGGGCCCGCCGAGCTTCGCCCAGCTGACCTTGATATCGCCCAGGCCCATCGTCTTCGCCTGCTTTTCGACGAGCTTCGAGTCCTCCATCATCATCAGTGCCAGGTACGACAGTCCAAACTGCTGCGCAGCCCGCACTTCGCTGGTCTCCGCGTGCGCCGGCGCGGCGATGCCGAGCGACAGCATGCAGCAGAGAGACGCAACGCAGAGTCGCAAACACCGCAGGAAGCTCATCGCTGTCTCCTCTTTAGTCCGCGGCATGGGGGCTCGCCGCAGCCGCCTTGACGCTGCGTCCGACCTGGAGCACGGTGCCGATCGCGAGGAAAAGACAGACCGCGACGGCGATGAACAGCGCGCGCGGCTCGTGGTGATCGAGCACCGCGCCCACGGCGACCGGGGCGATCGTGGCGCCCAGGTCGAGCCCGGAATAGACGAAGCCGTACACGCGGCCCGACGCGCCGCGTGGCGTCGCGCCGCGCACGATCATGTCGCGCGACGGCCCGGTCGCGCCAAGCGCAAACCCGGTGCATGCAAACAGCGGCACCGCCCAGGCTGCGCTCGTCGGCACGGCTCCGACCAGCAGCATCAGCGTGCCGCCGGCGAAGAGACCCGCCGCAGCGACGCGATCGTGCCGGCCGGTGTGCGCGGCGAGAAAGCCGCCAGCGAGGATGCCCGCGGTGCTGCCGAGGAGATACGCAGTCAGGGCGGAGGTCGCGAGCGCGAGTGGCACCGCGTACGCCGCGTTGAGCGCCGTGGCGGCGAAGGTCTGAATGCCGATGGTCGCCAGCGTCAGCACCGCGAAGTACGCAAAACAGAGCAGGATCGGCGACTGCCGAAACAGATCCATGCTTCCCGCGAGCGTGTGCCGCGGCGCTTCCACGCCGTGCGCGCGGCTCGCCAGTAGGTGCCGCTGGGTCGCCAGCGCCGCGAGGGCGATGAGTCCAAGCGCGCCGAGCACGATGAGCGCCTGGCGCCAGCCTATGACGCTGGCGAGGCCGTAGCTCACCACCGGTGCGACCGCGTAGCCGAGGCTTCCCCCGATGCCGTGCGTGCTGTAGGCGTGACCGAGCCGGCGCGGGTTGACGTTGGCGTTGAGGACCGCGAAGTCCGCCGGATGAAACACGCCGTTGCCGAGGCCCATGACTGCGGCGAGCGGAAACAGCCAGTAGATGCCCGGAACGAGGCCGGCGACGAGCGCGCCACCGGTGAGCAGACCGATGCCGCCGAGCAGGACCGGGCGCGCGCCGAAGCGGTCCACGGCGAAGCCCGCCCCGAACTGGCATACGCCGCTCGACACGTAGAACACGCTGACGAGCGCGCCCAGCGTCGCGTAGCTCACGTCGAACTCCGCCTTGAGCAGAGGAAACAACGGCGGCAGGACGAGCTGAAAAAAGTGCGACAGGCAATGCGCCGAGCCGATCAGGCCGATCACTCGGGCGTCATTGCGGAACGTGCCGGCTGCAGCGGAATCCAAGGGAAATATGCGGCGGGACTTGATTAAGGAACCTCGAGGGCTCAACTATACTTGATCGTTAGAGCCGCAAGCTACAACGGCGGCGGATCGACGGCAGCGCACCTCTCGCCTGCTCATTGCTCAAGTCAAGGAGATAACGCCATGGTCGACAAAGTCAAGAAGAGCGACGCTGAATGGAAGAAGCAACTGACTTCGGAACAATATCGCGTGACTCGCAACAAAGGCACCGAAGCGCCTTTCACCGGCGAATACTGGAACACCGAGGCGCCGGGAACGTATCGCTGCGTCTGCTGCGGCACGCCGCTGTTCGAATCCGATACCAAGTTCGACGCGGGTTGCGGCTGGCCCAGTTTCTACGCGCCGGTCGCGGGCGAGAACCTCAGCACCGCCGACGACACCAGCCATTTCATGCGCCGGACCGAGGTCATGTGCGCTGCCTGCGATGCGCACCTGGGGCACGTATTCGACGACGGGCCGCAGCCGACGGGGCTGCGCTATTGCATGAATTCGGCATCGCTCAAGTTCGATCCCAAAGACAA
>VBCS01000023.1:0-2308 GCA_005888955.1 Betaproteobacteria bacterium | reverse complement strand
CACGTATTCGACGACGGGCCGCAGCCGACGGGGCTGCGCTATTGCATGAATTCGGCATCGCTCAAGTTCGATCCCAAAGACAAAGGCTGAACGCCGCGTTCGCTCCTGCCATGCGCGTGCTCCTCGCCGAGGACGACCCGATGATCGGCGCCAGCGTCCGCCAGGGCCTGCGCCAGGACGGTTTCGCCGTCGACTGGGTCGAGGACGGCCGCGCCGCGGAGCTGGCGCTCGCTGAGCATGCGCACGATGCGATCGTGCTCGACTTGGGCTTGCCCAAGCGCGCGGGCGTGGACGTACTCGGCGCGATGCGCCGCAGCGGCGACACGCGGCCTGTGCTGATCCTGACCGCGCGCGATGCGGTTGCCGATCGCGTGGCGGGCCTGGACGCGGGCGCCGATGATTATGTCGTCAAGCCCTTCGACTTGAACGAGCTCTCGGCGCGGCTGCGCGCGTTGCTTCGCCGGGGCGCGGGCCGCGCCGCGCCGCTGCTCGCGCACGGCGAAGTCGAGCTCAACCCGGCGACGCGCGAGGTGCGCTTGCGCGGCGATCCGCTGGCGCTGTCGCCGCGCGAGTTCGCGCTGCTCGAAGCGCTGCTCGCCCGGCCTGGAGCGATCCTGTCGCGCGCACAGCTCGAGGACAAGCTCTACGGCTGGAGCGACCCCGTCGAGAGCAATGCCGTCGAAGTGCACATCCACGCGCTGCGCAAGAAGCTCGGCGCCGATTTCATCCGCAATGTCCGCGGCGTAGGTTGGATGGTTGCGAAGGTCCCCGCGAGCGCATGAGGTCGATCCGCAGGCAACTGCTGGTCTGGCTGCTGGCGGGCCTGTTGCTCGGCGTCGCCGTTGCAGCCGTCGGCACGTACCTCCGCGCGCGGCAGGAAGCCAACGCGCTTTTCGACCATCAGCTGCAGGAGATGGTCGCATCGCTGACCGACGCACCGTTCGCGGCTGCGCCGGCGGGAGCGTCCGGGAACGGCGCGGCCGACGATGCGCTGGTCGTGCAGATCTGGGACCGCAACGGCATGCAGCTCTACCTCTCGCAGCCGCAGCGCGTGCTGCCGCAGCACGCCCAGCTCGGGTTTACCAACTTGCGCACCGAATCCGGCGAATGGCGCGTATTCAGCGCCTTGACGGGAAGTCAGGTCGTGCAGGTCGCGCAGCCGATGCGCGCCCGTCGCGAGCTGGCGGCGAGCATGGCGCTGCGCACGATCGTGCCGCTGCTCGCGGTGCTGCCGGCGCTGGGGTTTCTGATCTGGTTCATCATCGCGCGCGGACTCGAGCCGTTGGAGCGCGTCGCCGCGGCCGTTGGCCGGCGCTCGCCGACGCAGCTCGAGCCGCTCGCCGAGCGCGGCCTGCCCGGCGAAGTGCAGCCGCTGGTCCGCGCGCTCAACGGTCTGCTCGAAAGACTCGGCAAGGCGCTCACCGTGCAGCGCACGTTCATCGCCGATGCCGCGCACGAGTTGCGCACGCCCTTGACGGCGGTGCATCTGCAGGCGCAGCTTGCCGAACGCGCGGCGACCGATGCCGAGCGCCGCAAGGCGCTCGCCGACCTCAAGTCCGGACTCGAGCGTGCGACGCGGCTTTCCGAACAGTTGCTGACGCTGGCGCGAACCGAGCCCGGCGTCGATGCGGCCGAACGGCCGGAGGCGCTCGTCGATCTCACCGCGCTCGCGCGCGAGGTCATCGCCGAACTAGCGCCGCTCGCTGCGGAAAAGGCGGTCGATCTGGGATTGAGCGAAGGCGAGAAAGCGGTCGTGCGCGGCGATGCAGAGGCGCTGCGGACCCTGCTGTCCAACCTGATCGATAACGCGGTCCGCTACACTCCGTCCAACGGACGCGTCGATATCACCGTGCAAGCCGAAGGCGATCGCGTCGCGCTCGCCGTGCGCGACAACGGTCCCGGCATCGCTCCGGCCGAGCGCGCGCGGGTGTTCGACCGGTTTTATCGCGGCCAGTCGGCGAGCACGCCGCAAGCCGCGCAACGCGCGGAGATTACGCTGGGCGAAGGTCTCGACGGCAAGGGGCTCGGCGTCACGGTCCGCTTCCCAGCGGCCGCGGCGTAAGGCGGACAGGCGTGTGCGAATGAATTCGCACCTACGAACACCATGGTCGCACCGCGGGTAGGGCCGAATTCATTCGGCCGGGATGCTTCACGATGCCGGGGTTTTTCGTGGGGCCGAATTCATTCGGCCGCGCCGCCGCAGGGTGCCCAGAGTTTCGTAGGGCCGAATTCATTTGGCCGTCTTAAGTCTGCCTTAAGTCTTCATTCGTATCTTGTGCGGTACCCGGGACTGCCGTTGGGTCCCGAT